>PWVP01000158.1 GCA_003561815.1 Campylobacterota bacterium
AGTGCGCCGGAGTCAATCACCCGATCGGCCTCCAGCACCGGTAGCGCCGCCTCAATCTCATAGCCAAAAAAGAGTCGCTTGAGCCCCTCACCGCCACGGCCAAACCACGCCTGGAAGGTGCCCTGATTGCGCCGCAGCTGATTGACACCCACCTGCACTTCCACCAGCTCCAGGCCGGTAATATCGCTCACCGACTGCGGACGAATATGCACCCGAGTCACCTGCATCTGGGGGTAGCGCTCAAAAAAGTGGGTCATCAGCTTCGCCTCCAAAGCGGCCAGATCCACACCCCCCAGGCGGTAGACGGTGACGATCGATGCGGCGGTATCGACTGCGATGCCCTCTTGGTCAAAAAGGCGCTTTATCCGGGAGGCGGGGTACTGCAGCAGACTGCGGGTGCCAAACTCCCCGATCAGAAAATCCTCCTCCAGGGGGCCGATGAGATCCGAAGCGTAGACCCGATCGCGATCGAGATAGTAGTCCGCTTCGAGAATAAAGGTTTCAGAAAAGAGGTGTAACGCGAAAAGAAGGGTTAAAAAGATGGAGCGGGAAACGAGATTCGAACTCGCGACCCCAACCTTGGCAAGGTTGTGCTCTACCCCTGAGCTATTCCCGCATGAGGTAAGGTGGTGCCGAGGGGGGGACTCGAACCCCCACTCCCGAAGGAACCGGATTTTGAATCCGGCGCGTCTACCAGTTTCACCACCTCGGCTTGGTGCGCTTTTTATGAGGCGAGATTGTAGTGATGGTATGCTTAAAAAGCTCTGAATATATGGCCGTGTCATGGGGCTATTTTATCACGCCCCACCCAAAACCAGCCCGCTACCGCCTCAAACGCTCCCCTAAAGAGAAAGCTGCTAGAGTTTGGCACCCAGAGCACAATAAAGGAGTCTCAATGGCCCACCGGCCCCATCTTTTACCAGTTTCTCTTCTGGCGCTTCTGGCGCTGCTGCTTTTAAGCGGCTGCACCCCTAAGATCACCATCGAGGCGCTTGAGCCGGCTGAGATCTCTCAAGCGGCGGCGACACAGAGCGTGGCGATCTCCCCTTTTGAGCGCGATCGGGTGGGGCTGGCCGATCGTCTCACGGCGCTGATGGCCGCCTATGAGCTTCACCCCGGTGAGCGCTACTTCAGGGTCGTAGAGCGCGATCGGATCGAGCTGCTGCTTGAGGAGCAGCGGCTTCAGCACTCCGGTCTGGTCGATGAGTCGAAGATGGTGGAGATTGGGCGTCTGGCTGGTGCCGAGGCGCTGATTGCCGGAGGGATCAGCTCGGCAGGATCGAGTGATAGCAGCTACCGCGAGGAGCGCACCGAGTGTCTTGAGCGCGACGGACGGCGCTGCGTGCGCGAGCGGCGCTACAGTGTGCGCTGCACGCGGCGGGAGGTGGATCTCTCCGCGCAGATTCGGATGGTCAGCATCGAACAGGGCGAGCTGATTGCCGCTAGAAGCTATGATGAGGGGGCCGCCTGGAGCCACTGCCAGGATCAATCCGGCGGCCTGCCCAGCGTCCAGCGCGGACACGCCCTCTTAGCCGATCGCATCGCCCAGGCGTTTGTCGCAGCGATCACGCCCCGTTTTTACAGCTACGATGTGGAGCTTATCGACAAGCTCGATGTCTCCATCCCCAAACCGTACGCCGATCAGTTTGATGCCGCAATCGACTTTATCAAAGCCGATCGGCTCGATCGGGGCAAGATGAAGCTGGCCAACCTGCACCGCAGCACCGCTGGTGAAAGCTACGCGATCGCTTACAATCTCGGGCTGATGCACGAAGCCGATGGCGAACTCGAGCAGGCCCGGGCACTCTACCGGCACGCCGACTCGATCGCCACCAGCCCGGTGGAAGCCATTAGTACCGCACTGATGCGCATCGATCGGCTCATTACTCAGCGCGATGAGGCGCTAAGCCAGATGGGCAATCGCTAGATGCGCCCTTTTAAACGCGTTTCGTTTTTAGCGGCTCTGCTTTTAGCCACCCTCTTAGCGGGGCTTTCAGGCTGCGCTTCGAGCAAGCCAACCGTCGCGATTGTCGAAGAGAAGCCGCTGCCTCACTGGTATCTCAACCCGCCGGCTAACGATCATCAGTGGCTTTATGGCACCGGGGTGGGCCGCAGTGTCGCCCACGCCCGAAGCGAAGCGCTTGAGCAGCTTCTGTCACAACTGAGCATCAGCGTACACGCCTCCTTGAGCGTGCAGACACAGAGTCGCCAGGGCGATCAGGTGGGCTACTCCCAGCAGATGGCCCACGAGGTGCGCACCGAGATTGCCCAAATCCGGGTGGGCAACCACCAGCTACTCGAGGCTAAAGAGCTCGCTTCGGATCGCTTCGCCGTGCTGATCCGCTCGGATCGTCAGGGGTTTATCGATGCCCTTAGCCGCGATCTGCACGAAAAGCTCGATCGCCTCCATGCCGATCGCAGCCGCCTGGAGCGAAGCCATATCCTCAAACGCTACGGCCAGCTAAGAGAGGCGCACGAGGCGCACGATCAGATGGTGGTGACACTGACCATTTTGCGCGGGCTCGATCCCGCCTACGATGCCCGCTCGATTGAGGCCTCTATCGGAGAGCTTCTAGACGCTTATGCAGCCCTTCGCGAAAGCCTTCGCTTCTCGCTAAACGGAGAGGGTGTGCACACGCAGAGCATGATCGCCGCGCTTCGCAGCGGACTGAGTGAGGCGGGCTACACCCTCAGCGATCGCACCGGCGAAGGGCGGCTGCACACCCGCGTAGAGGTCCAAAGCGCGCTCAGCCAGGCGCGCGGACTGCAGATTGCCGATATTATCCTGACGCTAGAGGTTCAGGATGTCCACCAGCAGACCATCGGCGGCAATCGCCACACCTTCCGCCTCGGAGCCGAGCGGGGTCTGGATCGCGCCATCGAGAGTGCCGCCTCGCAGCTGGAGCGCACCATCGAGCGCGAAGGGATACTGGCGGTCTTAGGGCTCGAGATCTAAGGCCAAAGGCGCTACTATTTAAAAATGTCAAACCAAAGGAAAACGATGAGAAATTTTGGACTAAAGGTGGCGCTTACAGCCACCGTGGGCCTACTACTACTGAGCGGTTGTGGCAGCAAAAAGGAGGGGCCGCCGTTTACGCAGCAGTGTGAGTACGCGCCCGGTGTTTTAGCCCCCGAGTGGTACTGCAACCCGCAGGTAGAGGGGGGCATCGCCGCTGTGGGTGAGGCCAAACCCAACCCCGGTGCCGATCGCAACATGCAGCGCAATATGGCCATGGCCAACGCCCGCGACGCACTGGCTCAGCAGATGGAGGTGCGGGTGAAAAACATGCTTGATAACTGGGCGCGCAGCACCGGTGCGGGCGAGGCGCAGACCTATGAAGCGAACTTCGAGAGCGTCTCCCGGCAGGTTTCGCAGCAGACCCTCTACGGCTCTGCACAGCTTAATCGCTGGGTAGCCCCCGATGGCACACTGGTGCTGCTTGTAGGAATCACCGATCAGACCCGGATCTCTGAGCAGATTCGCACCAGCATCAATAACGACGAAGCGCTCTATCAGCAGTTTAGCGCCCAGCGCGCTCAAGAGCAGCTCCAGGCCGAGATTGAGCGGGAGTTTGGCCCCCGCCGCTAACCCCCTTGGCCGGTCCACTGCTGACCGGCCCTTTTATGTGTGAACCTTCAACTTTTTAGCACATCGACTTAAACCAACCACCCCTTTTTAGCTCTCTTTAGAATCGACTATTTTCTGATCAAAACACATAAAGAAGTATAAATGATCTATAGCTGATGATAAATGATTAGATTTTAAATCTATTTAATCAGTTATGAAGATTTATTGGTTGCTTAAAGCATGTAAATTCTTCATTCATTGTCTGGCCTCATTTAGTGAGAGTTTTTATGAACCTTTGCTTGTTTTGTTAGATAAATATTAGACCCACTCTGCTAAGCTAGGGCAGATAGCGGGGGGGGTGTGTCTGTTGGAAATTCACAAACAGGAGCATACCATGAATCTTCTGCTGCTTAAAAGCGATCGCCTCGCAGCTATTCAGCTGGGCGAGCGGTTGCGCCGTGATGGCTTTGGTGTGGACTGTTTTGAGGAGGGGCTAGCGGCCTACAATGGACTCAAACAGCAGCTTTACGATCTCTTTATCCTCGATCTCGACTCCGGCGGTGAGCTCACAGGCTGGGAGCTTTTGCAGCTGATTCGCCGCCTCTTTCCCTCCGCTGCGATTTTGACTACGGCGGAGGGCTCGGATGAGAAGAGTGTCCTTCGCGCCTACCACTACGGCTGCAGCGAGTACATCAAACCCACGCTCTATGTCGATGAGCTGCTCTTTCGGGTTCGTGCGCTCTTAGGGCATGAGGAGCAGATTTTGCTGCCTGGAGGGCTGGTCTATCTGCCCAATGATCACCGACTCTTCGGCCAGGAGGGGGAGATTGCGCTCACCGGCAGTGAGCGGCGGCTTTTGCATCTGCTTATCCAAAACCGGGGTAAAGTGGTCGCTGCGGAGGTGATTGAGGAGGTGCTCTGGGAGGAGGTCTCCAGCGAGGCATGCCGCCACACCCTTATCAGCCGGGTGCGCAAAAAGCTGGGCAAGGAGACGATCAAGACCCTGCCCAAGCTGGGCTATACCATCGAGCTGCCCGCCGCCTAGCCTCTTTTCAGACTATCCGGAGTCTTTCATAAGTCACTTAGAGAACTTCACAGACCTTACAATCTTTTAACACTCTATTTTTTCTTTACTAGTGACAGAATTTGTAAGAGGAGAGTCAGTCCGGATCAGTAAAGTGCTCCCTGTAGCCATTTGAAAAAAGGAGTCACTATGCAACGGTTACTGTCTGCACTGGGTGTGTCACAACGCAGCACTAAGAGAGTCGGTTCTTTGGTGATGGCACCAAGGGCGAAGCTGTGGGGGGCACAGCTTTCGGGTGAGGATCTCAGCGGTCTGGATCTGCGCGGCGCCAACCTCTTTGGGGCCAGCCTGCAGGGGGCCAACCTCAGGGGCGCCGATCTGACGGGGGCCATCCTCTATGGGGCCAACCTGCAGGGTGCGATTTTACTGGGCGCGAAGCTCCAAAACAGCGATCTACGCGGCGCTAATCTGCTCTGCTGCGCACTGGATGAGGGGGCGCTTGATCGCTGCCGCTACGATGGCGCTACCTGGATTAACGGCGTCCAACTGGGCAACCCATGAGTGCGCCCACGACTTTAGTGCGCCATGCGCAGGGCTGGATCTGCCTCAGCAGCGTCGCACGGGAGCTCTCGGTGCGTCTGCTGCCCCACACCCAAAAGCGTTCGATTACGCTCGATCTCAATGTGCCACGGGGCCTTTTTATCTGGGGGGAGCGCGATCGGCTCTACACCCTGCTTGGGGGGCTGCTCGCGGATCTGATTCGCAGCTTCGGCCCGAGTCGCCATCTGCGCCGCATCCATATCGATGCCTACGACACCGGGCGAAACCTGCGTCTGGAGCTGCTCGCTTTGGGCGCGGATCTTAGAGCGCTCACACCCCGGCACATCGCCCGATCGGGTGCGCTTTTAGGGGATCTCTACGGTGCGGATCTGGGGGTTTTGGCCGATGGGCAGCAGGGGGCCAACCGCCTCTCGATCGCCTTTGGCCACTATCTGGTGCGGCCTCTGCGTGAGAAGATTAGCGGTTGTCAGATCTGTATGCTGCCCGTTAGCCATGAGCGCGCCTGGCTCTACTGGCAGATGCCCGCTGGCATCCTAAGCGGCCACCACCCGCCAGCCATACGGATCTGGCCAGGTTGGCAGGTTATTTTCCACCCCAATGAGACAGAGGGGAGTATACCGATTCCGATTATCGAGCAGAAGCAGCGCGCCTTTTTAGGGCTGGAGGGGGCTGAGCGTTTTATTGAGCTGGCACGCAGCAACCCGATCGCGCCCCCGCCTAAAGAGAGCAGTCACCAAAGCCAGCAGCTCTGGCTTCAAACAAGCGTCGATGACGCACTACTGAGACAAGGAGTTTGATATGATTTTACTTTTAGATGATAGTCCCCAACGCGCCGATGCGGTGATCGAACGGCTCAGCCGTGACGGCTTTAGTGTCAACCACTTCACCGATGGCCTCGCGGCGTACGATAGCCTCCACCACAAGCTCTACGATCTCTTTGTTCTCCATCTGGACGCAGGAGAGGATCTCAACGGCTGGGAGCTTCTGCAGCTGCTTAAACGGTGCTTTCCCGGTACGCCGATTCTGGTCAGCTGCGACTGCCAGGATGAGAAGAGTATCCTCCGGGCCTACCACTACGGCTGCCATGAGTTTATCAAACCCCCGATCTACCCCGATGAGCTACTCTACCGGGTGCGCTACCTGCTCGGGTGGCAGGAGGTGATTCACCTGCCCGGCGGGCTGCGCTATCTGCCCGATGATCACCGCCTCTTTGGCCCCACCGGTGAGATTGAGCTCACCAGTAGCGAGAAGCGGCTGGTGCACCTGCTGATTCAGAATATCGGCAAAGTGGTCACCGCCGATGTTTTAGAGGAGGTGCTCTGGGAGGAGTACGCCACCGAAGCGTGTCGCCACACCCTGATTAGTCGGGTGCGCAAAAAGCTGGGCAAAAACATCATCAAAACCCTCCCGAAGGTGGGCTACACCATCGAGCCGCCCTATGTTCAGCGGGGTGAAGCGGCGGCCTAGTCGCCGCTGAAGCGATCTCGAATCGCCACAAACTGCTCGAGATTACCCAGCATCAGATCGGCAAGCTCAGGGTCGAAGTGTTTCCCACGCTCTGAGCGGATCAGATCCACCACCCGCTCCAGCGGCCAGGCGGGCTTATAGACCCGCTCACTCAAAAGCGCATCAAACACATCCGCTAGCGCTGTGATCCGACCGTAGGGGTGGATCGCCTCCGCCTTTAGGCGGTGGGGGTAGCCCTGACCGTCGTAGCGCTCGTGGTGCTGCAGAGCCACAATCGCCGCATCACGGAAGATGGGGCGCTTGGAGGATTTGAGCATCTCGTAGCCAATCAGGGTGTGGGTGCGCATCAGAGCAAACTCCCCATCGGTCAGCTTATCGGGCTTGTGCAGAATCGTATCGGGGATCGAGAGCTTGCCCACATCGTGCATCGGCGAGATGATGCGGAGCCGATCGGCCTGCTGCTCGTCCATCCCCCAGAGCCTGGCAAGCCGCTCTGAGTAGTGGGCGACCCGGTACACATGCTGCCCCGTCTCCTGACTGCGTGCCTCGGCGATGCCGCCTAAGGTGAGGATGGTCTCCTCGAGTGTCTCGTTAATCTCCTCATTGAGCTGCTCTTTGGCCTCCAGTGCCGACTGCAGATCGGCGCTTTTTTGGGCCACCAGCTCCTCAAGGTGGTTGTGATAAAAGCGGAGCTTCTGCTCATCGATAATGCGTCTGGCCGCCTTAGCCAGGGTCTCAAAGAGTGCGCCCTGGGCAACCGGCTTGATCAGATACCCCTCGACATTGAGCTCGATCGCGCGCATCAAAAGATCGCTATCGCCATGGGCCGTGCTAAAGATCAGCGGCTGATCGACCCGCTCTTTTCGAATCGCCCGGGCCATCGCCAGACCATCCATACGGGGCATCGAGATGTCACTAATGACCAGATCCGGACGCATCTGCCGGTAGCACTCGAGCCCCTCCTGGCCATCGGCGGCTGAACGCACCTCACGAAAAAGCGCACCAAGCATACTCTCCACCGGTGCGCGCACCGCCGCGTCATCCTCCACCAAAAGAACGCTCAGATCCCCAGTGAGCCTCTTAAGAGCGGCCGCCTCCATCAGAAGAGATCCAGCTCATTCTCGTCGGTATCGGCCCCCTCTTTGTCGCCAAAGTCCAGCTCGATCTGCAGACAGGAGCTAAAGAGGGAGCTATCGAGATAGTGAATATCCTGCGCCTCCTGGGTGATAAAGATCATGCGCCGCCAGCTGCTCAGATCCATCCGCAAGCTGCCAAGCAGCAGCCCCAGCCGCCGGGTGTTGATCTGCGCACTCTGAAGCGTAGGCAGAAACCGGGCGAGCTGATAGAGCGAAAAGGCGAGATCGCGAAACTCAAAGAGCTTCTCCACCGTGCGGGCGTAGGCCTCGATCCGATCGCTTATTTTTTTGAGCAGCTCATCTTCAGGGCTCTCTTCGTAGTCGTGAATGAGATCCTCAAGCTCCTTTTCGACCTCATCCATCTCCTCTAGCTCATCGAGCACCATCCCCTCAATCTCACTGACATACTCTTTAGCGGGGGTTTTGTGGATGTGGGTGCGGCGCAGCACCTCCCGCTCATCTTCGCTGATGCCAGCATCGTGCACCGGTGCCGCGGGCTTTTGGGCCGCTGTTTCATCCTCTACGCTCTGCTCCTGAGTGGGCCGGGCCACTTCAGGCGCACTGGGGGCCTCCGGGCTCTGGCGACGACGGAGCTTGAGCAGATCCTGCAGGTAGGCGGCCAGGTTCTGGCTCTTTTGGCGCTCATACTCCAGCCGGGTGACATCGCTTAGGGTGTAGACGATTTTGAGCTGCCCCTCCTCGCCGGTGGCGATGGAGCGCGAGTCGATCATAAAGATCTTGCGTCCGCGACTGCTGCGAATCGAAACCCGGTTGCGCCCCCGATCGTTCTCATCGATCAAAGAGAGATCGCTTAAAAACCCCTCGCGCCGCTCGAAGAGATCCCCTAAAAGCACCTGCCCCTCCACCAGCGCCTCAATCTGGTGCGTCTCAAACAGCTGCACAAAGGCATCATTCATCAGCCGCAAATCTCCATTGGCGCCGTAAATCAGGGTGGGATTGGGGTAGAGATTGATCGCATCTTGCAGTGTCTTCTCAGTGGCGCTATTGACCCGGCGCTGCAGCTGCGCTTTGGCGTAGGCTTCTGCCTGGCGGCGCTGCACAATCGCCCGGCCGACTGCGCTTAGCGCGGCGATAAAGCGCTCTTGGACGACCGGCTTAAGGATGTAGCGATCGACCCCCAGCTCGATAGACTCCATAAAGTAGCGCTCATCGCTAAAGGCGGTGGTAAAGACCACCGGCATCTGCTCATCGATCGCCTTAATCGCGCGAACCATCTCCAGACCGTTCATGCGGGGCATCTGGATATCGGAGATGATGAGATCGGGGCGCTGTGCTTTAAACAGCTCCAGCCCCGCCTGGCCATCTTCAGCCACCCACACCTGCTCGAAAAAGAGGCGCAGCGTCTGGGTCAGCTGCTCACGAATCGCCCGATCGTCCTCCACATAGAGCACCGTCAGGGTGCCGGTAATCGCTTTGAGCTCTCGGCTCTGGCTCATTCTCTCTCCTTTGGTTCCTTCACGATCGAGACCACAAACAGCGCTCCGATCCGCTCGCCCTGCTCATCGTAGCGGTTTTTAACCACCAATTCGCCACCGAAGCTGTTTTGGACAATCATGCGGGACATATAAAGACCGATCCCCGTGCCTTTGCCCTGCTCTTTGGTGGTGAAGTAGGGCTCGCCGATGCGATCAAGAATCGCCTCATCGATCCCCCCGGCGTTATCCTGAACCACTAGATCGTACTTCCAGTCATACTCGCTTAAGAATACCACAATCTCTTTATGTTTAGTGGTGCGCCCCTCAAAGGCGTCGCGGGCGTTGGCCAGGAGATTGAGCAGCACCTGCTCCAGCTCGCTTTTATAGCCCAGATAGCGGTGATCGGGCACATCGATTCGCACGGCGATATCGCGATGCTCCAGCTGGGCTGAGAGCAGCCCGACCGCCTCATTGACCGCGGTTTTCAGGCTAAAGCGCGCCCGTTTTTTGCTGGGCTTAAAGAAGTTCATAAAGTCGTTGATCGTGCCGCTCATCTTCTGTGTGAGCCGCTCGATCTCGCCCACCGTTTGCTCGATCTCCGCCTCCTCTAAGATCCCCAGCTCCCGCTTGAGATTGAGATTCAGTGCGATAGAGGAGATGGCCGTTAGCGGCTGGCGCCACTGATGGGCGATCGCGCCGATCATCTCCCCCATCGCCGCCATCTTCGACTGCTGCACCAGCAGATCCTCCTGCTCCTTTTGGCGGCGCTGACTCGCTTTAAGCTCACTCACATCGGAGACGGTGGTGATCTTGTACCGTTTGCCATCGGTGTCAATCAGCCGTCCAGCGGTGGCGTAGATATCCAGCGGTGTGCCATCTTTTCGCTGCACCTGCCACTCCTGGGCAATCTCCTCCACCTCGCCCTTTAAAAAGTCATCGTGCAGCTGCTTGAGCCGATCGCGCTGCTGGGCAGGGACCACCAGCGTAAAGGGTTGGCCCAAAAGCTCCTCTTCGCGGTAGCCGTAGATCTCACAGTAGGCGCGGTTGACCTTGGCGTAGCGGTAGTGCTCATCGGTCAGGCAGATACCCAGCTGCGTGGTCTCAAAGATGCTGCTCACCAGCACCTCGGTCTCCAGCCGCTTTTTCGTCTCCTCCTCGGCCCGCTTTTTGAGATTGGCATTGAGCTGCTCAAGCTGGGTGGACTTCTCCTGCAGCTGCAGTAAGAGCTGCTTGCGCTGGGTGATGTTGTGAGCAAGCACCTGCACCACCCGCTCGCCCCCATACTCAAAGGGCATCAAAACCCCCTCCAGCTCCAGGTGTCGATTCTCTGAGAGTGTTAGCGTCAGCTCCTCAAAGCGGTGCGGCTGAGCGGTATCAAGCGCCCGCTCGATCGCTTCTGAGACCATCTGGGCGCTCTGGCCTGCGATTGCCTGAAAGGAGCGGCCCTTGACCGCATCGGCTTCATTGAAGCCCAGCATCTTCGCGCCGGCTGCGTTGATGTAGATCACCCGCCTGCCATCGTGCAGCGCCACCAGATCCGGTGAGAGCTCGGCGAGCTGGCGGTACTTCTCCTCACTGCGGCGCAGGTTCTCAAGCTCCTTTTGCTGCTGTTTTTGCTGCAGATCCTTTAGCCGTCTGCCCTCGAGAATAAAGTCGGTCACATCCTCCCCGACAAAGGCGTAATCCCCCTCTTTGCCCCCCTCATCGGTGGGCAGATAGACCGCGGTCAGCTCGATCGTGCAGCGCTCTTGGCTCTTTTTATGAAACTCGAGGCGATCGCGCCAGATCCCGGCGCGACTCAGGGCCGCCTGCATCGCCTCACAGGGGGGATCAAAAAGCCGGGTAATCGGCTGACCGATCAGCTCAAACTCGCGATAACCCAGATGATCACAAAGGGTGGTATTGACATAGCGAATCTTCCACTGCTCATCCACACGGAAAAACAAAAACCCCTCATCGACCACCCGCTTATAGGCCACCAGCAAAGAGCGCATATGGGTAAACTCGCGCTCCATCTGCACCTCGTAGGCGTAGCGATCCAGCAGCGCAAAGACCCGCTCGAGATCGAAGGGCTTAAACAGAAACTCATTAATCCCCGCCTCGATCGCCCCCACCAAAAGCTCCAGCTCATTGTGGGCGGTGGTGACGATAATGGGCACCCGTTTATCGATCCCTTTGATGCGCCGGGCCATCTCCAGACCGTCCATGCCGGGCATCCGAATGTCGGTAATCACCACATCGGGCTGATAGGACTCAAAGAGCGCCAACCCCTGCTCGCCATCGGCGGCCACCAAAAGCCGCTGCACCTCACGCCCTAGCTGTCTGGCCAGGGTGTCACGGATGGTCTCGTCATCCTCCACATAGAGAACGGTCAGCTCCTGGCGTTTGCCGCCTTTCATCTACAGCACGACCTCAAAACAGGCCCCCTCCTCGTGGCTACTGGCATGAATCTCCCCCTTAAACTGCTCCTGGATAATACTCCGGGTCATATAGAGCCCTATGCCGGTCCCTTTGCCCGCCTCTTTGGTGGTGACATAGGGCTCAAAGAGACGATCGAGCACCTCTGGCGCGATTCCGCCTCCGTTATCACACACCCGCAGCGTAGCACGCTCACCTTGCGTCAAGCTAACCGTGATCGCCCCGTCGCATTTACGGCTGAGATCGATCGCATCCTGTGCGTTGGAGACGATGTTTAAAAGCGCCTGTTTGAGCTGATTGAGCGGGCCGGTCACCATCACCGGCTCATCGGGCATCTGCAGCTTGATGGCGATACCGTGGCTTTTTAGCTGTGCGCCGATGAGATCGAAGATCGCCTCTACCGCCTCCTGGAGTGCGAAGGTGCGCGCTTCGCGATCGGGGCGAAAAAAGCCGCGAAAATCATCGATCGTGTGGGACATATGGGCAATCTGCGCCATCGCCTTCTCGCAGAGATCGCGGGCGTAGGCCTCATCGAGCTCACCGGCTAAGAGTGCATCGGGAATATCCTGCACCAGAATCGAAAAGGCATTGAGCGGCTGGCGCCACTGGTGGGCAATCGCGCCGATCATCTCCCCCATCGCCGCCATCTTCGACTGCTGGATTAAAAGCGCCTCCTTCTCACGGCGCTTCTCTTTTTCACGACTCACCCGGCTTTGAAGCACCTCGGTCTCCCGTTTGGCCTCCTGCAGATCGGTGATATCGATGCACGATCCGATATACCCCTCATAGATCCCCGATGCGTAGCGGGGCACACCGCGATCGTGCACCAGGCGGTACTCCCCGTCGTGACGACGCAGCCGGTACTCGACCGTGAAGGAGTCCCGCGCTTGGATCGCCTCATGAAAGGCGGCCATCACCCGGTCGCGATCGTCAGGGTGGAGATCCTCGATCCACCCCTGCCCCACCAGCGCCTCCATCGGCGTTCCGGTAAACTGAATCCAGCTCTCGTTGAAGAAGAAGCATGAGCCTTCGCTATCGGCCACCCACATCAGAACCGGTGCCGAGTCGGCCAGGGGCTTGAGCAGCTCGGTGGTGCGCATCACGGCCGCCAGCTCCTCGGAGGTGCGCCCCTGCAGACGAAGCGCCTCGCACTGGCGCTGCGCCTGGGTCTCGTCGATAATGCGATCGAGCATGCTGATCACCTCCGCCACCTCCACCGGCTTAAAGAGGAAGTCCCGCACCCCGATACGCAGCGCACGCAGCAGGTAGTCGCTCTCATTGTGTGCCGAGATAAGCACCACCGGCACAAAGGGGTTCTTCTGCTTTAGCAGCTTGGCCAGGGTCATGCCGTCGGTTTTGGGCATGCAGATATCGCTAAGGACCAGATCGGGGCGCTCCTGATCAAAGAGCTTGACCGCCTCCTCGCCATTGGCAGCACACACCACGCGCCCACAGAAGCGCTCCAGTACCCTTAAAAGCTCATCGCGTTCGCTCTGACTATCCTCCACATAGAGGATCGTCGCCCGCTCCCGGCGCTTTTCTCGCCGCATCGCTCCACCTTTCTTCTGCATGACTGCCCGCCCTTGTTTAGATTATACAGAAAGCAAAGCTACGAAACCTCTTAGTCTGGCGAAACAGTCGCCAAAGCGATCACAAAGCAGGCACCCGCTTTGTTGTTGTGCGCAGAGAGGGTGCCGCCCATCACATCCTCGATAATCATCCGGGCCATATAGAGGCCGATTCCGGTCCCGTGGTCGTGATCTTTGGTGGTGAAGTAGGGCTCAAAGAGCCGCTTTTGCGCCTCTGGCTCCAGCCCACCAGCGTTATCACAAATCTCAAGCACCGCCTGATGCTCTTTCAGCGAAAGGGTGATCGCCACCTGTCCCGAGGCGACGGCGCGCTCCTCGATCGCATCTTTGGCGTTGGTGAGGATATTGAGCAGCGCCTGTTTGAAGGGGTTGGCCGCCGCCTGCACCCTAAGGGGTTCATCGGGCAGCAGGGTCGAGACGGTGATGTTGTGGCGCTTAAACTGCGCGCCGAGCAGCTCTAGCACATGGCGCACCGCCGCTTGCACCTCAAACTGCTCCTGGGCGTCATCGGGACGGAAAAAGTTGCGAAAATCATCGATGGTGTGGGACATATGGGCAATCTGCTGCATGGAGTGCTCCACCGCCCGCTGCAGATAGGGGGTATCCAGCTCCCCGTACTGGTGGGCATCCTGAATATCCTGGATCGTAATCCCCAGCGCATTGAGCGGCTGACGCCACTGGTGGGCGATCGCGCCGATCATCTCCCCCATCGCCGCCATCTTCGACTGCTGGATCAAAAGCGCCTCCTGATCCCGGCGGGCGGCCACTTCACTCTCAA
>PWVP01000098.1 GCA_003561815.1 Campylobacterota bacterium
CGCTGCTTCGGGTTTGCGAAACATATCGACCAGATCGACGCGCTCCTCTATCGCGCTGAGGCTAGGATAGACCCGCTCGCCTAAGATGACCTCACCCTTAGGATAGACCGGGATAACCCTATAGCCCATCTGCTGTAGATATTTGGCTACTTTGTGGCTCGGTTTGGACTCATCGGGAGAAAGGCCGATGACAGCGATGGTTTTGCACTGCTCAAAAATCGCACCGATCGTCTTATCTGATTCGTGCGTCAAGGGCGTTTCGCAGGACATAAAACTCCTTATTAGGTGGTGTAATATCGACCAGCCGGGGCCAAAATCAAGGCCACTGGCGATCGTGGATCCTCTCCTCATAGTGGCGCTGCTGTGCGGGCGAGATGTAGCCCCGCTGCGCCATCCCCCGCAAAATGGTCCGATACTTTCGTATCAGTGCGGGGGTGCGGTTGCGGTTTTGGTGCAGGGTGTAGTGATAGCGGCGCGGACTGGGCAGAAAGAGCGCCAGATAGGCCCCCTGGGCCGCATCGATCGCGCCAGGTTGCGCGCCGAAATAGTAGGCACTGGCCCGATCCACCCCGTAGATATCGGGGCCAAACTCCGCCAAATTGAGGTAGAGCTCTAAAATCTCATTCTTACTCAAAGCCCGCTCCAGCCGACGGGCGATCACCACCTCCTGAAGCTTACGGCGGTAGCTTTTGCGGTTATCCAGATAGAGATTTTTAGCCACCTGCTGGGTGATGGTGCTCCCGCCAAAGGCGTGCTCGCCGCGCCGCCAGTTGGCGATCAGCGCATCGATCATCGCATCGTAGTTGAGCCCCTGATGCTCAAAAAAGTGCGCATCTTCGGCCAGCACGATCGCATAGAGCAGATCGCGATCGATCGCATGCAGCGGGGTGTAGCCATAGGTCGCCTCCGGGCTGATCAGGCGGGCTTGGGTGTTTTTCTGGACAAGGCGCTTTAGCGACTCCATCTGCATCGATTCGCTCGAGGGGAGTGGATAAAGCAGCGCACCGATCGCCAGCGCGAGTAGCAGCGAAGCGCTCAGCACCACCCAGCCGATCAGGCAGACCAGACGCTTTAACCATCGCCAGGGGGCGAGCAGCCAGTGAAACAGGCGGGTTTTTAGGCTTAAGCGGGTGCGTGCAGCCAATGGGATTCCTTGGAGAAGTTAGGCTGTGATGGTAGCTTAATTGCGATTTGAGGGGGGTAAAACTATACTCCCAGATGGCTTTACCCCCCGCGCTTGAAACCCTGCCGATCGCCGCTTTGGATCGATCGATCCGCGAAACGCTCACCACCCATAACCGCCTGATTATCAAAGCACCCCCTGGAGCTGGTAAAAGCACCGCCGTACCGCTTATGCTCCTAAAGAGCCTGCCGCCGGGTGAACGCATCATCATGCTCCAGCCCCGCCGCCTGGCCACCCGCAGCGTCGCTTCGCGGCTGGCTCACCTGATCGGGGGCAAATTGGGCGATCGGGTGGGCTATCAGATCCGAGACGATCGCCGCGTGGGTGCCCAGACTCAGATTATCGTGGTGACCGAGGGGATCCTCACGCAGATGCTTCAAAGCGATCCGGCCTTAGAGGGGGTACAGGCGGTGATCTTTGATGAGTTTCATGAGCGCAACCTGCACAGCGACCTCGCCCTGACGCTTCTGCGCGAATCTCAAGAGGCGCTACGCGCAGATCTCAAACTCATCGTCATGTCTGCCACGCTGGATGAGAGCCTGCCTGAAAAGCTGCAAGCACCCATTCTAGAGACCCACGGACGCAGCTTCGCGGTGGATCTGTGCCACCTCGATCCCCAGACCCCCCGCCCGACCGGCAAGGCGATCGCCTTGCTGGCGGCCCAAAAGGCGCAAGAGGCGCTTAAAAAACACGAGGGCAATCTGCTGATATTTCTCCCCGGCCAGGCGGAGATTAACGCCTGTGCGGCGATCTTGCAAGAAAGTGTGCCGCCGGATGTGTCGATCGTGCCGCTTTTTGGCCTGATGGATAGCACAGCGCAGCGGCGGGCTATCGCCCCTCCTCCGCCCAACCAGCGCAAGGTGGTCATCGCCACCAATATCGCCGAAACCAGCCTGACGATCGAGGGGATTACGGTGGTGATTGACAGCGGCTATGAGCGGGTGATGGGCTATGACCACGCTTCGGCGATGGGGCGCCTAAGAACGGTGCGAATCGGCCCCGATTCGGCCACCCAGCGGGCCGGACGGGCTGGACGCACGGAAGCGGGGGTCTGCTACCGTCTTTGGCACGCCCATGAGCCGCCGCTTGCCCCTAAAGCCGCCGAGATCGAGCGCGCCGATCTGAGCGCACTGGTACTCGCCCTGGCCCGCTGGGGGGCGCGCAAGATAGCCGATCTGGCGTGGATCACCCCGCCGCCACAAGCCGCCTTTGAGGCGGCACAAAAGCAGCTTGCCGCACTGGGGGCGATCGAACCCAGCGGTGCGCTCACCCCCCACGGCGCGGCGATCGAGTCGCTGGGTATCCACCCCCGTTTGGCGCATATGGTGCTGGCCAGCAAGCGCGATGAGCGCAGCACAGCGGTGCTTCTAGCCGCCCTGCTGAGCGAACCGGGCACCCTTTTAAAACCCGGTGCCGACCTGCCAGCGGCACTGACGCAGCTATCTGGCACCCTTAAAAGCAACCGCCCGCACCCTGCCGCCCAAGCCGCGCAGCGGCTCTTTAAGCGGCTCAAGCAGCCTGAAAGCACCCACATCCAAAGCGCAGCGATCGGCACTCTGCTCGCTCTGGCCTACCCCGATCGGATTGCGATGCAGCGCGAGCGATCGGCTGAGCGCTACCAGCTAAGTGGCGGCAAGGGGGCGCGTATCGATCGCCGCGACCCGCTCTTTAACACCCCCTTTCTGGTGGCCGCCTGGCTAAGCGGCGAGCCCCAAGAGCCGCGCATCACCCTGGCGGTCCCCTTGGATCGGGAAACACTCTGCAAGCGTCTGCGCCCGAGCAGCCAAACCCACCTCTTTTTCGATGCCGATCGGCTCAAAGCCCGCCGGGAGACGCGGCTAGGCGCACTGGTGCTCTCAAGCCAGCCCACCGCCCTACCGCCGGGGGCCAGCGCCGCTGAGGCGCTGATCGAGTTGGTACAGAGTGAGGGGTTTGAGGCGCTGGGGGCCGATCAAAAGGCGCGGGGGTTTTTAGATCGCATCGCCTTTTTAAACCACCACGCCGATCGCCACAACCTGAAGCTACCCGATCTGCGCCCCGATGCTCTGGTGGCCTCTGCCCATGAGTGGCTCGCACCCTATCTGGGCGGCATCACCGATCGCGCAGGGCTCAGGCGACTTAACTGGCTGGCGATCTTTGAGGGGTTTTTGGATTATGAGACACTGCAGAGGGTAAAACAGCTCGCCCCGGAGCGGCTGCGTGTGCCCAGCGGCTCAAATCTCTGGATCGATTATGGCAATCTCTGCCAGCCGGTGCTGGCCGTGCGGCTACAGGAGCTGCTGGGCATGGACCACCATCCGGCGATTTTAGAAGGGAGGGTGCCGCTGCTTTTACATCTGCTCTCTCCCGCCAGACGAGCGATCCAGATCACAGCGGATCTGCCCGGTTTCTGGCGGGGGTCCTATGAGTCGGTGCGCAAAGAGATGGCCGCACGCTATCCCAAACACCCCTGGCCAACCGATCCGCTCAGCGCGCCGCCCACCACCCGGACAAAAAAGCGCGCTAAGCTGGACAAAAATTTTTGACTTCTGTAGAATCGCCC
>PWVP01000150.1 GCA_003561815.1 Campylobacterota bacterium
AAAGTGAACAGGCTACTTTTACTATGCAAGCTTACAGTTTGCAATTTATCCTTCTTAAAACCATCACTTTCTGATACAATAACCCCATGGGCAAACTGGACGAAGTCAAAGAGATTCTCAACACACTGAGGTTGCTTTTTAGTATAGGCGTGGGTTTAGTTGTGGTGGTGACTGGCTCTTTGATCGCCAAAGAGCAGTCTGGAAGTATTGATCTGTACTTTTGGCTCGGTGTCTGCCTAGTGGTCGGCTTGTTGGGCTTGATAGCTTATCTGGCCCGTTCGATACGAAAAATACAGAAAAGATCGGGGACTTATGATGGCACAGTTGGCGATTGTCTTGCTTGTATTGGGGTTTGCCGGTGTTTTGATCTATGCACTGCGAGAGTTCACATCCACAAAGATCCCGCACTAAAAAAGGGAGGCTGAGAAAAAGGAGACAGGCTACTTTTTCTATCTTTCTCGACTTTACTTCCCCTGTTTGTACAAATCCATCTCTTTTCGCTACAATCATCGAATGGGAAAAATCGATGAGGTCAAAAGTCGCATTGCTTGGCTTGAGACACTATTTAAGATTACGGTGATGGTGTTGGTTGCTGATGTGGCGGGGGTTGTGAAGCTTTCGCTTGATGGTATCGATACCCCGTGGTTTTATGCAGGTATCGCATTGGCTACGGTCTTGACAGTCGCAATCATCGTGCTGTCTAGAAAGATCGAGACACATATTCGGGAACTAAAGGACATCTAATGGTGGAAATGGCTGCGGTTGTATTTTTGTTTCTTGTGCTTGCGGTTGCTTTCTTGTACCCTGTGCTGATCGCGGAGTAGAGGCCCACTGCACTCCATGGGCAAACTAGACGAAGTAAAGAGAAGAGAAGAGGAGAGGAGAGGAGAGGCTACTTTTTAGAGAAAGGGGACAGGCTACTTTTTGATACAATGCTGAAAATCAGAGCCAAGGAGAGCAAATGCCCCGCATCCCTAGAGGCGATCAGAGCGGCGAGGTGCAGCACATCATTAACCGCGGCAATGCCCGTATGGCCGTTTTCCATGATGACGAGGATTATCAGAAATTCATCGACCTTCTCCAGAAGGGCAGAGAACGAAACGCTATCGAACTGATGGCCTTTTGTCTCATGCCTAATCACTACCATCTAGCGCTACGCAGCAAAAAGCCGGGATCGATGAGCCGCTTTATGCAGTGGCTCCACACCTCCTATGTCCGTTATCATCATCAAAAATACCAAAGCAGCGGCCATCTTTGGCAGGGGCGGTACAAAAACTTTCTCGTCCAGAGCGAAGGGTATTTGTGGGTGCTGATCAAATACATCGAAGCCAATCCGCTGCGCGCAGGATTGGTCGATCGTGCTCAGGCGTGGCCCTACTCCTCTCTAGTGCACCGCATACGACCAGCCGGAGAGCCGATGCTCGCTCGGCTTCCGATCGCCCTGCCTGTCCACTGGGTCGATGAGGTTAATACCCCGATGAAAAGCAGCCAATTGGACAGCCTTCGCCAAAGCGTGAATCGGCAGGCACCGTTTGGGCAGGCCGACTGGTGTGTGCAGCAAGCGGCACAAAACGGCCTAGAGTCCACCCTGCGCCCCCGTGGTAGACCCAAAAAACCACCCAAAGAGTCCAAATCATAAATCGATCAGCTTTATTTCGATAGCATGACATCTAGGCCCTATTTAGGGTCAATTTAGCCTAAAGGAGAGCGTCATGAAACGCTTACTGCTTCTTTTTGTGTTTCTTGCTGTAACCCTCTTTGCTAAAGTGGATATCAACACGGCTGATGCTACTGCGCTGCAGTCGCTGCCAGGGATCGGGCCGGCAAAAGCGGAGGCGATCATCGAGTGGCGTGAGGATAATGGCGGCTTTCAGCATGTGCGCGACATGCGAAATGTCACCGGCATCGGGCCGCGCACCTATGAGCAGATCCGCGATCGCGTTACCGTGGGCGAGCGCTAGCTAGCAACTTGCATCCGATAGGCAGACGACCTGGGGGTAGTCTGCCTTCTTCGCTTCTATACCCCCTTTCATCTCTTTTCTAAACCCCTTTTGTAACCGTCACCGTTTTGTAGACCGCTGCTGGCACACTTTGGCCGCTTTGAAGCAACCAAACCCCTTAAGGAGTCTAGATGAAAGCTCTTCGATTTAGTGTGGCTGCAGCGGCAGCTCTGGCGCTGGCTCTGCCCGCTTCCGTTTCTGCGGCAGAAAACAGTGTCGTGGCCAACTCCGGCACGCAGATTAAGTTTTTTGGCGATGCCCGTCTGCGGGGAACCATCAATAGCATGGGTGACTCGTTTGTGGATGATGAAACCGCTAAGTTTGATACCCGCCTACGCTTTGGTATGCACGCCAAAACCGAAAGCGGTGTGGAGGCCTACTATCGGTTGCGTATTTTCAATACCGATGTTAGTGGTGAGAACTTTGACGATCGTGCCGATAAGGGCGGTTCCGGCCTAGGGATTCACCCCGAGGAGGGTGCTTGGGTAAAAGCCCCTTTGATGGAGAATGCGACCCTACAGTTTGGTATGGTTGTGGATGATTGGGGAACCAGCTTTAGCCCCGGCTATGGATACAATGTGCCGCTTGCGGATATGAGCTACACTTTGAGCGATGATATGACCATCGGTCTGGAGATTGTGAAAAATGAAGAGCGCAAAGGCGCTTTTGGCGTGATGGGCGGTGAAAACGACCACACCACCATTACCCCCTGGATTGCCGGTAAGTCTGGCGATCTGAACTACGGTGTGCGCTTTAGCCTTGAGAACGATAACAACGCAACCACTGGCGGAAGCGACACCTCTGATACCCATATCGCCGCCTTTGTAACCGGCAAGGTAAACGGCATCGATCTGGCCGCTGAGCTGCACACCATGAGTGGCGATAGCTATGATGATGATCCGATGGGGATCTTTGTACAGGGCTTGATGCCGCTGGATGATCAGCTCACCGTGGGCGCGGCTTTGGCTGTGACGATGAATGGCTACGAATCTAGCAAATACTTTGCCCCCACAGCCCTGATCGGCACCGTGAATCCGACCGGTATTGTAGATTTTGGTGGTGACTTCAAAGACTGGAAAGATGACGATGGTGATAAAATGCCCTCCACCACAGGCGACGGTACCGATATGGCGATCGTGATTCCGGTTATCTATAAAATGAGCGACACCATGAGCATCGATGCCAAACTGGCCCACCTGACTGTGCTCGATGGCGATGAGTCGCTGACCGAGCTGGATCTGGGGGTAAGCGCCCGGCTAAGCCAGGATGTCAGCTACCGCGCCGTGATGGCTTACGGTATGCCTAGCATGAGTGGGGAAGACGATATTCTGACGCTGCATCACGCGATCAGTGTTCGGTTCTAGCCCAGAGCCTTAAGCAGCCCTGCCGCCACCTGGCGGTAGGGTTCTGCCACCTCTTCGTTTGTCGCGGCGGGGAACCCCTCGTCCGCTCCGTTTCGGATCGCCTCCTCTAGCGGAATCTGCGCTAAAAGTTTGAGATCGTAGCGACCGGCCAGCAGAGCGCCACCGCCCTGCCCAAACGGGTGGTGTCTCTTGTCACCAATCACCATATAGCTCATATTCTCCACCACCCCCGCAATCGGTACGCGGCACTCCTCAAACATCCGCACCGCCCGGGAGACATCGTCGATACTCGCCATCTGGGGTGTCGTGACCAGCAGAGCCGCGGCGATCGGCAGCTCCTGGGCCATGGTCAGCTGCACATCCCCCGTACCCGGCGGCATATCGATAACCAAAAAGTCCAGCTCCCCCCACGCCACATCCTCCAGAAACTGGATCAGTGCGCTGGTGGCCACACTGGCCCGCCACGCCAGCGGGGTATCTTCGGTAGGGGTGGTCATCCCCACTGACATCACCTTGACGCCGAAATTCTCCGCCGGGATCATCTTATCCTCATCACTCCAGCGCAGCCGCTCTTCGCGCAGTCCTAGCATCCGCGGCACATCCGGGCCGTAGACATCGGCATCGAGCAGCCCCACGCGGTGACCCTGCTGCGCCAGCGCCACGGCGAGATTGACCGAGAGGGTGGTTTTGCCCACGCCGCCTTTGCCACTGCTTACGGCGATCACCTTTTGGGCGTAGGGGGCACGGTTGTTGGGATTCTGGGTGGTGCCGTGCGCTACTCTCTTGGCGGTTCTGGGTCGCACGCTCAGCTGGTAACGATCGCCATAACGCGCTCTGATCTCGGCCTCGATCGCACTAAAGGCCTCCTCATTCTGGATAGCCAGCACCACATCGAGCCGCTTATCCTGCAGACTCAGATCGGCTATGAGCTCCAGGCTGCCGAGTGTTCGTTCCAGCTTCGGATAGCGTATCGCCTCTATCTCGCGGCGAATCTGCTCTTTAGGCGAGCTCATGGGCCGCTTCGCTTCTAAGATAGGCGGCCACCGCCCGCGCCTTGGCGATCGAGGGCTCTAAAAGCGCAGTGGCGGCCGGGTAGGGTGTGCTGCTCTCTAAAAGATCAGAGGCGCGATGATCGATGATCGCCGCGAGCTTATCGAGCCACTGCTGGCGCTTGGCCGGCTCTTTCGCCTCAAAAAGCAGGGCATCATAAAGCGCCTCGGTGCTCTTGATCGGAAGCGCGATGCCAGCTGCCTTTGCGGCACTTTGAAGATCCTGTGGGCTGAGCACCACGCCGCACTGATCCAGCGAAAAAAGTCGAATTCTCAGGGGAAGTCCGCTTTGAATCATCACTATCCTTAGTTAGTGTATTAAACTTCAGTTTGCTTTCAGTATACCAGAAAAAAGCTGATGGTTAGAGCGGCAATCGCCCCCATCCTGAGCGAAAAATAAAAGCAAAATTTATAGAGATTATAATTCTCCTGTAAGAAAAGAGCCCCTATAATGCTCGATCCTTAAGCAGTTGGATTGCTTATATCAAATCAGGAGGGAGATGCTTATGCGACAGTTGATGGCGCTTCTAACGGCGCTTATAATGACTGCTGGCGGGCTGATGGCCAAGGGTGGTGGTCTCATCTCGGCAGAAGAGGCGCTCAAGCTTCACGGCAAATCGGATGTCGTGTTTGTGATGGGCGATAGTCTGGAGAACTTTAAAGAGGGCCATATCCCCGGTTCTCAACATATGGAGTCGCATGGGCTTCAGTGCACCGACTTCGTGGGTCGCATGGAGTGTCCGCCACTCTATATGTGTGTGGATGAGGCGGAGGAGTTTGTGGGTGAGCGGGGTATCGGAAACGATACGCTCGTGATCGCCTATGACGACTACCGTGGCCCCAATGCCACCGGGATCTACCACTTCTTTTTGATCTACGGTCATAGCAATGTGAAGATCCTCAACGGCGGGCTTGAAGCGTGGAAAGCCGCCGGCGGTGAGGTGGCGACCGGTGAACCAAGAAAACCGGCTGCCAAGCGCTTTAGTGCCAATGTCGATAAGCGCACCATCGCCACCAAGGCGGATATGCTGGAAGCCTCTAACCACATCACCGATCTCATCGATCGAACCGGCAGTCGCGAAGGGGCGGAGTTTGCCCTGATCGATACGCGTAGCATGGAGGAGGCGATCGCCGGTCGTAAAGTGGACAATGTCGCCCGCGGTGGCCATGTCCCCGGTGCGACACTGATGGAGTGGATCCAGATCTCCGGTCAGGACGAGATGCTCTCCTACCCCAGCGATCCGGAGGTGCTGCGTGAGCGCCTGGAGCGGGCAGGCATCACGCCGGATAAGACCATCTACACCTACTGTCATGTGGGGGCCGGTCGCGGCTCTTACTACTATGTGCTGCTCCATGAGCTGCTCGGCTATCCGAATGTAAAGGTATATACCGGCGGATGGAACGAGTGGGGCAATGACATGAACCTTCCAATCCGGCGATAAAGGGGCGAGAATGAAAAAAACCGATACCAAACGACGCGATTTTTTAAAGGCCTCCTCGGTGGGCGCAGTGGTGGCCGCCTCTAGCGGCAGCCTCTTTGCCAAACAGGCGGTGAGCATCTCCGATCCGATGTCGGAGTATCCGGCGGCCTGTTACACCGAGAAGATGTACCGTGATGAGTTTAGCTTCATCCGGGGCAACAAAGAGGAGCAGGGGTTTGCTTACCACTGTGTGAACTGTCAGGGCAACTGTGCCTGGGAGGTGTGGGCGAAAAACGGCGTGGTAACCCGCGAAAATCAGTCCGCCCGCTACCCGAGCATCAACCCGCGCATCCCGGATTTCAACCCCCGTGGATGTAACAAAGGCGTGCAGCACTCGCAGGTGATGTATGAAAAAGATCGCATCCTCTATCCGATGAAGCGCGTCGGTGAGCGCGGCGGCGGTCAGTGGGAGCGTATCAGCTGGGATGAGGCGGCACAGATGGTGGCCGAGAAGATGTGGGATGTGGTGACCGATCCCGATCGCGGCCCGGGCAAACTGATGGTTCACGCCGGTACCGGTCTGCTGACCGAAGGGCGTCGATCGGCTCCGCGCCGTTTTGCCGCTCAGATCGGGGCGGTGAGCATCTATGCACCGAGCTACCTGGGTGACATGTTCTCCGGTGCTTCACTCGCCTTTGGTGAGGCGGGCCATATCGGCTGTACTTTTGACTTTTACTACCTCAATGACTGCATGATTTTTTGGGGCTGTAACCCGGACAACACCCGCATCCCCGATGCCCACTTTGTCTGGGAGGGCAAGTACCGTGGCGGCAAGGTGATCGCTATCACCCCGGAGTTTAACGCAACAGCACGCCATGCGGATATCTGGATTCCTATCAAATCCGGCACCGACAGCATTCTGGCGATGGCGGTGATCGATCACATCCTGCAAAACGATCTCTTCGCCACCGAGTTTATCAAGACCTACACCGATCTGCCGTTTCTGGTGCGCAAAGACAACAAAAAGATGCTGCGCCGTAGCGATATCCACGGGGCGCGCAACCCGCAGTGGGACGAGCAGTTCTACTTCTGGAACACTCTGGAAAACCGCATCGCCCTCGCACCGGGCACCATGGGTAACGAGGATAACGAGTCGCTGCGTCTGCGCGATCGCGACTATCAGATCGATCCCGCCTTGGAGGGCAGCTGGCGTGTTGAGCTGCGCGATGGCAGCACCGTTGAGGTGACCACCGTCTTTGAGATGCTCAGAGAGGAGGCGCGCGACTTTAACCCCCGCCGCTACCGCGATAGTCAGGGGCGCCGCTTCCAGGAGGCGACCAATGTTCACCCCGATATGGTCAAGCTCCTGGCCGAAGAGATCACCAAAGAGGCCAACAAGGTGGCTACCATCACCGTGGGCTTCTCGCTGAACAAATACCACAACGGCATTATGGCGATGTGGAACATCTGCTCTATCGTAGGGCTGGCGGGCCGTCAGGGGCCGCGCGGTGGTATCCACACCGAAAACGAGTTCCGCATCACCGGCCTGGAGTCCCTCTCGGGCTTTGATGGCAAATACAGCGCGCGCTTTGGCTCCGGCTTTGTGGGGGAGTTTATGATGGGTGAGCAGGAGGTGGAGTTTGATAAGTACTTCACCGATAAGGATGTCGAGCGCGCCTATCACGGTGTGATCAAGACCAAAAAAGAGTACCTCGAGATCATGAACGAGATGGTTCAGGCGGGTAAAGAGGGGGGCGATCCCGATGTGGCGGCCAAGCACTGGTGGATCCCCGATACCGCGTTGATTGTGGCCGACTCCAAGTTCCGCCGGAACAAAGGGAGCAAATACCGCGAGGCGTTCTTGAGAAAGACCAAGTTCTGGGCCTATGTGGACTACCGCATGAGTGAGGCGGCCTACTACGCCGATCTGCTCTTACCGGCTAAGTCCCACTATGAGGTGTACGATATCCGCACCAGTCCCGGCTATCACCGGTTTGCCAACCTCGCCGTACCGCCGGCCAACATGAAGCCGATCGGTGAGGCGATGGACGAGTGGGGCATCTTTACACTGATTGCGAAAAAGCTGCAGGATATCGCCAGCCTGGATGAGAACTTCGATGACGCACTGGTCTATGACGATGAGCAGTTTGCCCGCGACGGGGTGCGTGAGCTCGATATCTTCTACGATGAGTTTACCAACACCGATCTCGACTCCGAGATGGATGGCGATCCGATTCTGGGCGAGGATCTGAGCCGTCCGGGTGTCACGGGCGATCAGATTGCGCTGGAGGTGGCGCTGGAGACCTGTGATCAGTTCATGCCCCAGACGGTGGAGAAGATGTACAAGCAGGGCGGCTTTTTGCAGCTTAATGAGGAGGCGGGCAAGTACTCACCGCTCTACTCCGATCGCCCCTACTCCACCGGGGAGTTCAATATCTACCGCTTCAACCGGTTTGAGACCCTCTCGGGGCGACAGACCTTCTATGTCGATCACGACATCTGGATCAAGCTGGGGTGTAACACCAATACCGGCCGTGAAGGGATCCGTCCTGAGCGCAGCGACTACCCCTTTACGCTGATGACCCCCCATGCGCGCTGGTCGATCCACACCAACTACAAATCCGCCAAGCTTCTGCAGCGTCTGCAGCGCGGCAAGCCCTGGATCATGCTCAACGATAAAGTGGCCGAGATTAAAGGGATTCGCGACGGTGAAGAGGTGCGGGTCTTTAACACTCTAGGGGAGTTTTACGCCATGGCGAAAGTGACCCCTGGCACCCCGATGGATTCACTGGTGATGGAGGATGGCTGGGATATCAACTTCTTCCGTGATCAGAAGGGCTATAACGAGGTGGTGCCCCCCTCCTTGAGTCTGCTGGAGCTGGCAGATAACTGGGGGCATCTGAAATTCTCCTCTGCATGGGACGGTAACCAGTATGCGTACGATGGTGCTGTCAATGTGGAAGCGGTTAGAAAGTAAGGGGGTCTAAAAGATGGCTAAACGACAAATGGCAATGGTCATGGACCTGAACAAATGTATCGGGTGCCAGACCTGTACCGTAGCATGTAAGACACAGTGGACCAACCGAAACGGTCGGGACTATATGTACTGGAACAATGTAGAGACCTATCCGGGCGTGGGCTATCCGCGCAACTGGCAGGAGCTCGGTGGCGGGTTCGACGCCATGGGCAATATCAAGCCCGGCAAGATTCCCGATATGCGCCGTGATTACGGGATCGCGTGGGAGTACAACTACGCCGAGACCCATCAGGCCAAGCAGCTCGTACCCCACGAGGAGCCGATCTGGGGGCCCAACTGGGATGAGGATGTGGGCTCGGGTGAGTTTCCCCGGACCAACTACTTCTACTACATCCCGCGGCTGTGCAACCACTGCGACAACCCCGGCTGTGTCGCCGCCTGTCCGAGAGATGCGGTCTTTAAGCGCGATAGCGATGGTGTGGTGCTGGTCGATCAGGATCGCTGCCAGGGGTACCGCTACTGCATCGCCGGCTGCCCGTATAAGAAGATCTACTTCAACCCCAAAACCGGCAAGAGCGAAAAGTGTATCTTCTGCTTCCCCCGCCAGGAGCGCGGCGTGCCCACCTCCTGCGCCCAGCAGTGTGTGGGCCGCATCCGCTTCGTGGGCTTCATGGATGATGAGCAGAGCCAGGTTCATCAGCTGGTGCACAAGTACAAAGTAGCGCTGCCGCTGCGGCCCGATTATGGTACGCAGCCCAATGTCTACTATGTGCCGCCCCTCTTCTCGCCGGCCAAGCACGACGCCAACGGCAAGCCGATCGAGGGCACGACCCGTATCCCCCGTGAGGAGCTTCACAAGCTCTTCGGCCCCGAGGTGGATGGTGCGCTGGAGCGCCTGAAGTCGGAGATGGATAAGCGAAAAGCGGGTGAGCCAAGCGCGCTGATCGATATGCTGGTTGCCTTCAAACAGAGCGATATGTTCCGAATGGATAGCAACTACTATAAAGAGGTCTATGGACGCCGCATCGCCGCGCCGCTGGATGAGCGCTATGTGCGGGGTAAGTTCACCACCTCCCCAACCCTCTATAGATAAGGTAGGCCAATGATGAGAAAAACACTACTGACAACAGGATTGATTTTCGCAGCACTCTCCCTGGCCCATGCAGAGTCGATCGCACCGAAGAAGGTGAGCGAGCAGCTGGTTGGCATCGCTGTGGATGCACCGCTGTGGGACAAGGCTCAGGCCAGCGAAGTGACCCTCTATCCGCAGCTGACCACCGTTAGCCTCGATCTCGATGGCCAGAAGGCGATGCAGGAGGGGGAGCCGCTTCCGATGACCGTGCGCGCACTGGTCAGCGATACCCATCTGGCCCTGCACATGAGCTGGCCCGATGAGACCCTCTCGGTGGCGGGCATGGATGAGACCAACCGCTACGGTGACGCCTTTGCGGTGCAGTTTCCTCAGCGCATCAGCGCCGATCTGCCCTATATCGGCATGGGCCACGCTGGAAATCCGGCGATTATCCACCTGAAGCGTTACGGTCAGGGGGTGGCACAGCCGATGCCCTCCAACTGCCGTGAAGAGGAGGGTGCGCTGATCTGTAGCCGATACGGTGCCGGTCAGAAGGCGGGCTCGGTTGAGTCGGTGGCCTTAACACTCGATGCGCCCAACCTCAACCTCTACAATGAGGAGCTGGCGGCATACCAGAAGCTTCAGCGCGCCCGGGTGGACGCGGACTATCAGCGCACCTTTGTGGCTGAGGGGTTTGGCACCACTACGGAGCTTCGCAAGCAAAACGGCGCCTTCTACAGCAGCATGCGCTATGAGGATGGCCACTGGAACGCCGTTTTGGTTCGATCGCTAAAAGATGATCTGGTCAATCTCGATCGCGCCGTCGTGCCGGTGGCGCTGGCCGCCTGGGATGGCGATCAGGCGGGTCGTGATGGTATCAAGTGGCTCTCGGGCTGGACACCGGTAGTGCTAGGAGAGGCGAGCCGTGAAGCGAAACTCATGGCGATTCTCAACGAAGAGCCCACCGGCGATATCGAGCGCGGCGAAGCGACCGCAGTGGCCAACTGCGCCTCCTGCCACCGCTTCGGTGAGCACCGGATGGCGATGGAGATGATGGCGCCCGATCTGAGCTGGATCGGCGGTCAGGCAACCCTGGAGTATATCCGTGAGTCGATCCTTGAGCCCCACGCGGTAGTGGTCACCGGCTACAATCAGCACGCCCACCGCGCCACACCGTGGTATAATGAGGTTGAGGGTCAGTTGCGTTCTACAATGCCTGCGTTTGACTTCCTGCCGGAGTCGGACATTGAGGACATGGTAGCCTACTTCCATAGTTTGAAGTAACCCAGAAAGGAGGGAGTTGCGATGAGATTGAGCAGATGGTTTGTGGCCCTGGCGGCCACGGCACTCTTTGCCCTCTCGGCCCAGGCGGAGACGGTTGAGAAAAAGGGTGTACTGGTCACCAAGCAGTGTGTGATGGAGGTGCTCTTTATCGAGTGTCCGCTCTGGACCTACCATGACGATGCGGAGCTGGTGCTCTTCGTCCATGAGGATATGCGCTATTACGATCTCGATCTTAGTCAGATCAAGATGCGTGAGGTGGATGACGGCTTTGCCCGTGACGGCGTAGAGATTATCGGTGTGCTCGATGCAGCACAAAACCGGCTCAAGGCGACGAGCTACAAGGCGCCACCGCCGCCGGTCGCCTCTGACTTTAAAGGCTGACTCTGATTGAGTGCACCGGTGGTGCAGCACATCTCACTCAGAGGCAACGCCTCTTAAGCGGCCCCTTGCGAAGGAGGGGCCGTCTGCTTTATCTCCTCACTCTGGCCGATGTCGGCTGAAATATAGATATTCAAAACCGCCATTTCACTCGCCGGCGAGTAGAGATCGTTCTTCTCATACTCTTGCCGCCACTCCTTGGGCCCTTTACTGGCCGCATGGGCGAGCATTTTAAACTCCTCTTCATCCCGATTGGTTCGCTGGATCTGATCAAAGCGCGAGAGCAGCAAAATCTGCTGGAGCGCATTAACCTGCTGTGGCGATCCGATATCGCTTCGATCGTAGAGCGCCTGCCAGTGATGAATATCTTCGGCCAGCACCTTGAGCTTGCGTCCGGCCATCTGCTGGATTTTGGAGCCGTAGGGGGCGTAGTCGTACACCTCCAGCCACCGCTCAAAGGTGCGCCCGCAGAGAGCATCAAGCCGGGCGGTGGCCAGATCGACGATGCGCTCATCGTTGTAGCGCGCCTCGTAGAGCTCGATATAGCCTCGATAATCAAGCGTCAGACCGGCGAGTTTGCTAAAGGCGAGCTCTCGAGCCGGTGTCTCCTCTTTGGCGTTGGTGTAGACCTCTAGCCAATCCTCCAGCCGCGAAAGCCGGGCGAAGTGCATCTGGTACACCTCTTCGCGCCGGTCATCCATGACATTGTAGTACCAGATCGCCTCTCGGGGCTCGAGCTTTTCGGGGATCTCATAGAGGTCGCTCGCCCCCGAGCTATCCATAAACCGTTCGCGCTCACGCTGATCGCGCTCGATCTGCTTATCCAGCGCGCTTGTGCTCTCCCCCTCGTCCTCTTCTTCATCAAAAAATGCCATTGATCAGCCTTAGAGTTGGCGTCCTGTGACCCGGTAGACATAGGCGAGCACTTCGGCTACCGCCTGGTAGAGCTTTTCGGGTACCGTCCCTCCAACATCGACCAATCGGTAGAGTTCTCGAGCCAGCGCGGCGTTTTCGACCACCTGAACCCCGTTTTCTCGGGCGATCTCTTTGATTTTCAGGGCCAGAACATCGGCCCCTTTGGCCACAACTGTGGGGGCGGGGTCTTGCCCCTTTTTATAGCGCAGCGCCACCGCGTAGTGGGTCGGGTTGGTCACCACCGCATCGGCGGTGGGGACATCGTTCATCATCCGGTTTTGGCTCATCTCCATCTGGATGCGCCGGATGCGCGCACGCACCTCAGGGTTGCCCTCGGTGTTTTTAAACTCATCCTTCACCTCCTGCTTGCTCATGCGCAGCCGCTTGAAGTGAAAGTAGCGCACGATCGCCAGATCGATCACCGCAAAGGCGAAAAAGACCAGTAGCATCACCAGTGCCAGAATCAGAATCTTGTCATAGAGCCAGCTGAGCTGATCGCCGAGACTAAAGAGGTGTACGGTGGGCAGCTCGCCGGTATAGCCCCAGAAGAACCACCCTCCGATCGCCATGGCGATACACACCTTGGCGGTGATCTTGAGCCCATCGATCACCTTCTGCATCGAAAAGAGGTTTTTCATCCCCTTGATGGGATCGATCTTTTTGATATCGGGCTTGAGGGGCTTGGTGGTAAAGATCAGGCCAAACTGGATCAGGTAGCCGATCGCCCCAAAGACCGCCACAATCGTCGCCACAGGAATCACCATAAAGAGCATCTCCCGGATGCTGGTCAGCCCCATGGCTGCCAGCGAATCCATCCCCATCGGATCGGAGAAGTTATCGACGCTAAAACGGAAAATACGCATCAGAATATCGGCGATATAGGTTACCGCAAAAAGCATCGCCAAAACCGCAGCGGTCAGGGCGACAAACCCCGCCATATCCATGCTTTTGGGGACATTACCCTCTTTTTTGGCGTCCTCTATCTTTTTGGGCGTCGCCTCTTCGGTCTTTTCGCCCGGACCCTGATCGGCCATCTAGGCGCCCTGTGCCACCATCTTCATGGAGAAGTCGAGCCAGACCGCCTGGTGGATCAGGCTGCCCGTGCTCACCGCATCCACCCCCACATCGACGAAGCGATCGATATTCTCCAGCGTGATGTTGCCACTCGCTTCGACTTTGGCTTTAGGCGAGAGGATGGCTTTGAGCGCGATCACCTCTTTGACCTGATCGATGGGCATATTGTCACACATGATGATATCCGCCCCCGCCTGCAGGGCGGTGCGGGCGCGATCGACACTTTCGCACTCCACCTCCACCACCGCGGTAAAGGGGATCTGGCGCCGGGCGTTGGCGAT
>PWVP01000155.1 GCA_003561815.1 Campylobacterota bacterium
GAATGGATTCGGAGGTTATCATGCTCTTGCCAAGATTCCTAGATACCATCGTGATGTCATTGGTGTTAGTCGTTGCTCTGTTCGTCGTTAAGCAAAACCGTCGTCCATGGTTCGCTTTCCTCTTTTTGGTCGCCTATCTTGTTGCTCGTATCGCTGTATTGCTGCCTCTTCCTCAAGTATTGGATCTTCACCCAGAAGGTCTGGTCCACAACTGGATAGGTCATCTCCTGAAGATAGCCTGGGTTCTAGTCTTTCTGTGGATAGGCCCTCTAAAAGCGGAGGACATTGGGCTAACACTCAAGCAGCGTTCTGGCACAATACTCCCTGCTGTCATGGGAACCATCGGCGTTATTGCGTTCAAAGGTGTTTTGGCAGGTCTTCAGAGTCCAGCGCCCTCCAACGGGCTATCGGTAGAGACATTACTCTTTCAAATCACCATGCCCCCATTGGCACAAGAACTTCTGCACTCGGGATTGTTACTGTCCTTGGCGATAATCGCTCTAGGTGGTAGCAAGGTTGGCCAGGAGTTTGATTGGACCCTGGTTATTGTCCTGGCAGTGATCGTTAGTGCGTTTAGCCACGGCATAAAGTTCGCTCTTCAGTATGATGCAGGACTGCAGTTCAACATTATGGTCTTCATGGTTCCTTTCATAGGGAAACTAGTGTACGCCTGGTTACGGTTATCTACTGGAAGCCTCCTATTCCCGGTTTTGGCTTATAGTCTGAGCAATCTTCTTGTCGTGCTAATCCCCCATTTGCTTTTTTGAAGTGTCGGATCTGTCGAAGAGTGTCATGGGCCACTCTGCCTGGTGAATGCAATCGTCGGCGTGGGCATATTGCAGGAGCACTGGGTCAGATGGCGCCCGCACCCACCGGAGCGATCATGGCTCGAAGGGGACTCATTCGTCATCATTGGGCAGCCCATGCTCAGAGGCCAGGATCGCTCCAAACACTGTGGTCGTCAACAAGCTGGGGCAGGAGTGACGGTGGGCGAGGGGACTCGAGTGTCCGTTGCCGCAATGGTCGGCGAGGCGTGGGCTGGAGTGCTCGGTTCCCGTGGTGTGCTGCCACAGCCTGAAGCGACAAGCGCTGCTGCACCAAGCAGGAGGATGCAGAGATGCAGCTGGTACACCGCGGTACCTCCGCTCCGCGGCCCGTCGCCACTCCAACTTCATCCCGAGGCATGCCGAGGGACCTCAGCGAAGCGCAGTGGCCTGCAGTGAGCGAGGTCGAACCAGCAAACCATTCCCCCCCGTGCTCTCTTCGCGCCTTGGCGTCGTTGCGAGATCCCTCACCACCTCCTCGCCATCCGATTACGGTAACCGCCATCTGTCCTGCTCTTCGCCGCTGCCACCCATTCCAGCCGTGATCGGCCTAATTCTGCCAGGGCCACGACAATGACCGCGGTCTCCTTCGCCGCCCGCAAGCTCCAAAGAGGAGCCTCTCGGGTAAGGCTGCAGGTTATTCGGCCATCAATCTAACGAAAGCCTTGGGGACTTTGGGCTCTAGATCCTTGAGTGCCAGCCGGTGTTCCTCTTCCATTACGCTACAGCCGTGTTCTTTGTGGTAGTTCATAGCATAGAGATGGCCGATGTATTTCTCTCGATGGTCCTCATAATCTATCAGTGTTTGGGTGTCTGCAATGTTTATGTGGACATAGCTCTGGTGGACGACCGCTGACTGGATTAAGTGGAATAGGGCCAATTCTACAGCCCTTGCCTTGGCGTTCCTGACTATCCTGAGCCATCTACCTCCATCTGAGTAGAATGTGCCCGCTCGTAACGGTATCAAGGTGGCGATAGACAGTGCTACCGCCATGGCTCCCAGGAGAAGCAAGAACTGATGGTCGATCAGATGAAACAGGTAGAGGCTTATCCCTCCTAATACGAGGGTAGAGAGTGGGCCGGCAATCAACACTCTGGCAAAAGCCTTGAAGTTGCCGGAGTCCTCGATCTTGGGCCAGACTCCGCTGATTCCACCCCAGAGCGCTGGATTCTTCTCGACATAAGGGACTACTCTATCCTGTTCGTTGCGCTTCACGCCAATAGGACCGATTACGAATAGGTGAAACTCGAAACCGTGGAGTAATCCGGTGAGGACATGGCCAAGTTCGTGAATGGTAACGACTATGAAGTAACTGGGTATGGCCATCAGGATGACCTGTAACGTCCTTACCACGCTTCTTCGCTCCTCATCCAAGAATCGGAGGCGGCCTCACAGCGCAATGCTCCCAGGATCGGCAGATGGGTGGACAACTCGTCATTCGGCGCCTCTGCTTCCATGGGTTCCAGTATACCATGCTCCATGTGGAGCGGCAACAACGCTTGGTGCCCGAACCGTCACAGTACTGCCAGGACATGGGGCACCCACTTGCAGACGCCGGTCTCCCTGTTCTCATCATGGCGTCAGCCATGATGAGGTAAATGGGGATTGACAGCAGATCCTGGACCACCGTGGCAAGCGGCCTGCTTCCGAAGGCAGGGTCTCGGCCGGACACGCTCAAGAGCCGAGGCAGAAACATTGGCGCGAAGGTCCCGGTGGCGCATCCAGCGAAGGGCGAGAGCGCGACAGCGAGCGCAACGTCCGCCTCATGCCACCAGAGAGACAACAGAGGGCCCGCCACGACGGCGAGCGCCAGTCTGATCAGCCGACCCGCGACCGGTTCACGACGGACCAGAGGAAACATTCTCCCGATCTGGAGCCTCTGAGGCTTCTTTCTGCCACGTCGGCCGCCTCGCGAGGTGGCGAGTCCGCCCGGCTGTGCTTGATCCACCCATTCTATGCAGACGTTGGAGCGCTGCAGGACGCAATCCGTGGCAGCGTCTCCGCTACCGAGGTTCGCCTGGAAACGGTGTTCAAGGTCGACATCTTCGTGGCCGAGGTGGGGCCTTTCGACAGAGCTCAGCTCTGCTGCCGCCGGCGACATCAGATCAGCGAGGAGCCAGAGCGGCACGCGTACGTTGCCAGCCCCGAGGACACCGTCCTGGCTCAGCTCGGATGGTACTACATGACGGGCGAGTCATCGGTTCGGCAGTGGCGCGACGTGCTCGGCGTGCTCAGGGTGCAGAGCGGTCGACTCGACGTGGAATATCTGCGGCGTGGGGCGGCGCCCCAATCCCCGCCACAAGCTCCGGGTGGATACACAATCCGCCCGCTGCCGCAGCTGGCCCTGCCTCCACAGCCAGCGTCTCCTCAGAGGGCTATCCAAGGGTGCCTTGCACCTCCCAGGTGCGTGGCACCTCTTCCCCTCCGCCCCTCGGCCCCCCTGCACCTCCGCACCCCGCACCCCGCCCCCACGGATATCCCAACTTTTCCCAAATGGTATCCCAAATCTCCCCCCTTGACATTTGCCGCCAACTGTGGTATCCTATGCCCAATGACCAGCGCCGCCGAAGCCGCGCCAGCCGCAGCACTTTAACAACCAAATAACCTACCGAACCTACCAACAGGTTCGCTACTCCCAACCCGCCAACATCCGAATACTTGTTCCTCAAAAAAAAAGTTCCGGGGAACAAGTATCACAATATCGATGCCCCCCCACTTTCCCCATCAAATCGCCCCAAAATAGGGATGGCACCCCCCAAAAGCCCCTTTTTGGACACCCTCTCCCCCACTTTGGCGATTTCCGATCCCATCGACCTCGAAAACAACTATCATCCCTCGAAAACAAGTATCATCGCCCTCGCCCCCCGCGGCCTACTACTGGCGGCTC
>PWVP01000201.1 GCA_003561815.1 Campylobacterota bacterium
CAAACCCGAATCGGGCCTGAAAATCATCCGATCCGACGATGATGGTCTGACGTGGAGCGATCCCGCGACGCTGTTCAAAGGTCCGTTCTACAATCCGGCAACCGGATACGCCATTCACAACGGACACCTTTACTGGTGCTGCGATACGGGGCGCGATACCACGTATGTCATCGCAGGCGACCTGGGCCGCGATCTGACCCATCCGGCCATTTTGCAAGATGAGCGCAAGCGGTGGGCCAAGATCGCCGCGGAGTTCGATCTGAGCTTTCTTGATAGCCTCGATCGCTTCGGCGCTTTTCATAAAGAGCACCTTCCGGTGCTGATTGAGGAGCTAGAGCAGCACCTGACCCGTCTGGAGCAGCCCGAAGAGCTCAAAGGGGTCGCCTCACTCATTATGGAGGTGCTCAGTCCCGGCCTGGAGGCGAGCAGCCGCGAACGGCTGGAGAAGATCGCCGCTGAGCTGGAGGGTGAACCGGGGCTGCTCACCTCCGAGGGGATGCAGGGTGAGATCCGCGAACTGGCCGCCCACCGGCTTCTAGGCCAGAGCGAGATCCTCTCCGATCGGGCTGAGGATTTTACCCGCATGCTCGAATCGCTCCAGGGCGAGATCGGCTCTCAGGTGGGCACCAGCGAGGATCTAATGGCCCAGGCGGATGCGCTGATGGAAGAAAGCCAAAGCGATCTGGGCAGTCGCTTAAGCGGGCTCTTTGAACGGGCGGGCAGCTCCCTAAAGGGGCTCTCAAACGCGCTAAAAAAACGGATCGAGGATACCCGCACACTTCAAGATGAGATCGCCACACTCAAAGCGGAGCTCAACACCGTCAAAGCGCAGGTGCGCACCGATGAGGTCACCGGTATTCTAAGCCGCCGCGCCATCACCCAGAGCCTTTCAGAGCGCGAACGGCTCTTTGGTCAGGAGGGGAGCGATTATGGGGTGATCTTCTTAAAAGTCGATCGCTTCGACGATCTGACCGACGAGCTGGGGCGCGACAGCGGTGAGGCGGTTTTAGGGGTGGTGGCCAAACACCTCAAATCCCACCTGAAGGGCTCTGCGCAGATTGGGCGCTATGGCGGCAGCACCTTTCTGGTCACTGTCCAGACCCGATCGGCTGCTGCTCTGCTGCAGTTTGGCCAGAGCCTGGCCGCTTTGGCGCACCAAAAGCGGTTTCTCTACGAGAAGCAGAGTTTTCGCGTCAGCTTCAGCGGCGGGGTGGCGCTACGCAGCCGCTGTGGCAGCCTGAAAAACACTCTAAGCCAAGCCGATGCGGCCCTGCGCAGTGCGCGACTCTCCGGCGGCAACCGGGTTAAAGAGTAGTTGTGACGCCACTCAAACGCTTTATGGCGGATAAAGGGGAGGCCTACAGCCGCATCGACACCGAGCGGATCAAGCGGCTCTGGGCCCAAAAGCACGATCGCTTCCACCTTGCGCCGATTATCCACCTGGTGGGCACCAACGGCAAAGGGAGCACCGGCCGCATGCTCGCTGAGTTTCTGCACCAACAGGGGCTTCGTGTGGGGCACTACAGCTCCCCTCACCTGCTCCGCTTCAATGAGCGCTTCTGGCTTGAGGGGGCCGACGCGACCGATGAGGCTTTAGAGCAAGCACACCACGATCTAAGCGATCGGATCGGTTCACAGTGGGCTCAGGCGCTCAGCTACTTTGAGTACGCCACGCTGTTAGCGGCGGTTCTGTTTGAGTCCTGCGAGGCGGTGGTGATGGAGGCGGGGCTTGGCGGGGAGTTTGATGCCACCACTATCTTTGAGGCGCGGCTGCTGCTCATCACCCCGATCGACTACGATCATCAACCCTTTTTGGGCCACTCGATCGAGGCGATCGCCACCACCAAGCTCCGCGCCATGCGGTGTGAGACCCTTCTGGCCACGCAGCCTTATGCACAGACCAACACGATTGCCGAAACGATCGCCCACCAGCGGGGGCTCACGCTTCAATACGCAGAGACAATCGCACCTAAGCGAGCGCTTCTTAGCCGCGAAGAGGAGCCCGCCTTTTGGGGCATCAACCGTCAGCTCGCCTTCGCGGCGGCCAGATGGCTGGGCTTTAACCCCTCTTTAGAGTCGTTTAAACAGCCGCCCCTACCCGGACGGCTTCAGAGAATAGGGCCCAACCTCTGGATCGATGTGGGGCACAACCGTGCCGCCGCCGAAGCGATCGTCGCCTTTTTTAAAGGGCGCTCAATTCACATCATTTACAACAGTTTTCAGGATAAGGAGTATGAGTCGATCATTGCGCTGCTCTCTTTGATTACTAAAACGCTCCTCTATCTACCCATCGCCTCACCGCGGGCCGCCTCTGCTGAGGAGATTGAGCGAGCCTGTAGCCAAAATGGGGTAGAATTCGGCCACTTTAAAAGCCTCCAGCCCGATCAGAACTATCTGGTTTTCGGATCCTTCAAGACGGTCGAGGCGTTTTTGAAAGGGGTTGATGCGCGGTAACACCACCATCACCATCACCACCATCAACGGCTCAAAAAGCTACACCATCGATGAGATGATCAAGGGTGTGATCGGCTATCTTGCGCTAGCGATCGGGGCGATCTTTGTTCTAGGGGCGCTGGCGATCTACTTTTTGCTTGGGGAGATGGATAACTACCAGGCGCTTAAAAACCAGCACAAACACCTGCTTCTAACCAATAGCGACTTAGAGATCGCCATCCGCGAAAAGCAGGGGCAGCTCTTAGAGATCTCAGATAAGGTGACCGATATCGAGGCGATGATCGGCATGCCGCCTCAAGAGCTCCCCTCGGTCAGCGCGCGGCTGGATCTGGCCCGCATCTCCGCGAGTGAGCGGATGCTGATGCTTCGATCGATCCCTAGCGGGATGCCCACAGAGTTTCGCGGCTTTAGCTCCCCCTTTGGGTGGCGAAACCACCCGCTTAGACGCCAGCGGGAGTTTCACACCGGGCTCGATTTTCGAGGGCCGATCGGCACCCCGATCTACGCCACCGCCGATGGGGTGGTGGAGCTGGTGCGCCCCAACCGCACCGTCGGATTTGGCAACCTCATCACCCTCTCGCACAGCTACGGATTTAAGACGCTTTACGCCCATCTTGATCGCATGATTGTCAATCAGGGGCAGTTTGTCCAGAAGGGGCAACTCATCGGCTATTTAGGCAATACGGGGTATTCTACAGGCCCCCATTTGCACTATGAGGTGCGTTACCTCAATCGACCGCTGGATCCGAAAAACTTTGTCGAGTGGGATCTGGAGAACTATGAGTCGATCTTTGAGAAGGAGAAGAAGGTACAATGGGATTCGGTAATAAAGGGAATAAAATGGCAGTGGACACTTCTGGAACAACTATCATCGCAAAGGGAACAAAGATCACTGGAAAGCTTGACATCGAGTGTAAACTCCACATCGATGGCGAGGTAGAGGGTTCGATCCACTCGGCCAATGTGGTCACTATCGGCTCCTCCGGTGTCCTCAAGGGGGAGGTCTACGCAGAGCGACTGGTGGTTAGCGGCCAGATGGATGGCAATGCCGACTGTAACCATATCGAGGTGCTCGCCGGTGGGCATGTGGTGGGCGACATCATCTCCACCAATCTGATTATCGAGTCTCAGGGGGTCTTTGAGGGCTATAGCAAAATCCGCGTCAATGAGGGCAAAGGTGCCCCCAAAGCACCGGCCAAAGAGACCGCTAAAGATTAATCGGCTTGTCCGCTCCCGCTTCGGC
>PWVP01000262.1 GCA_003561815.1 Campylobacterota bacterium
CGACCAGCCACTGGGTGATCTGGGGAAAATCCGAAGGGGCCTGGCCACAGATGCCGATATATTTGCCATGTTTTTGGCACGCGGCGATCGCCATCTCCATTAGGGCTAAAACCGCCTCGTTTCGCTCATCTACGCCGGTTACCAGTCCTGAATCACGATCAATACCCACCGTCAGCTGGGTCAGATCGTTTGAGCCGATCGAGAAGCCATCGAAGTGGGCCAGAAACGCATCGGCCAGCAGTGCATTGGCCGGGATTTCGCACATCACATGCACCTTCAGGCCGTTTTCGCCCCGTTTGAGGCCGTTTTGCTCCATCAGTTTCAGCACGCTGAGCCCCTCCTCTACGCTGCGCACGAAGGGCACCATCAGCTCCAGATTATCCAGCCCCATCTCTTCGCGCACCTTTTTGAGCGCCTGACACTCCAGTGCAAAGGCTTCGGCAAAGTCCGGCGAAGCGTAGCGAAACGCCCCGCGAAAGCCGATCATCGGATTCTCCTCTTTAGGCTCATAGTCAGCCCCGCCGATCAGCTGGGCGTACTCGTTGGATTTAAAATCCGAATGGCGCACAATCACCGGGCGGGGATAGAAGGCCGCGGCGATCGCCCCCACCCCTTCGGCCATCCGATCGACGAAAAACGCTTTAGGTGAGGCGTATCCAGCGGTAATCCGCTCGATCTGCAGCTGCAGATCCTCGCTGAGATTCTCAAAGTCGATCAGCGCTCTGGGGTGAACGCGGATGGTGTTGTTGATAATAAACTCCAGTCGAGCCAGACCCACCCCCTCGCAGGGCAGACGCGAGAGCTCAAAGGCCTGTTCGGGACTGGCGAGATTGAGCATGATCTTGGTTTGGGGTTTACCCAGGTTTTTCAGTTCGATCCGCTCGATCTCATAATCGATCTGCCCCTCATAGACCAGACCGGTATCCCCCTCAGAACAGACCACCGTGGCCGCCTGGCCGCTTTTGATCGATCCGGTAGCATCGCCGGTGCCCACCACCGCCGGGATCCCCAGCTCTCTGGCGATAATCGCCGCATGGCAGGTACGCCCGCCGCGATTGGTGACGATGGCTGAGGCGATCTTCATCACCGGCTCCCAATCAGGATCGGTAATATCGGTGACGAGAATCTCCCCCTCTTTAAGCTCATGCATCTGCTTGGCCTCCATAATCACCCGCGCCGTACCGCTGGCGATCTTCTGGCCCACGCTTTTGCCGGTGGCGAGCGTCTTGCCCGAGCCTTTGAGGTGATAAATCTCCTGCACATTCACATCGCTCTGACTCTGCACCGTCTCCGGGCGGGCCTGCACGATATAGAGTTTGCCATCCTCGCCATCTTTAGCCCACTCAATATCCATCGGGCGGCCATAGTGCCTTTCGATCGTGTCCGCATAGCGCGCCAGAGTCAGCACCTCCTCATCGCTGATACAGAAGCGCCGACGCTCCTCGATGCGCACCCGCACATTGGTCGTGGACATCCCCGCCATCGGGTCGGAGGTGTAGATCATCTTGATCGCCTTTTCCCCCAGCTGGCGTTTGAGGATGGGCCGCTTACCCTCGCGCAGGGTGGGCTTAAAGACATAAAACTCATCGGGATTGACCGCACCCTGGACCACATTCTCTCCCAGCCCGTAAGCGGCGGTGATAAAAACCGCCTCGCGAAAGCCGGTCTCGGTATCGATGGAGAACATCACCCCCGAAGAGGCGATATCCGATCGCACCATCTTCTGCACCCCGATGGAGAGCGCCACATCCATATGGCTAAAGCCCTGATGCACCCGATAAGAGATCGCCCGGTCGGTAAAGAGGGAGGCAAACACCTGACGGCAGGTGGCCAGCAGATTGGCCGTGCCCCGGATGTTCAGATAGGTCTCCTGCTGCCCGGCAAAGGAGGCGTTGGGCAGATCCTCAGCCGTGGCTGAAGAGCGCACCGCCACATCGATACTATCGCCATACTCGGCTTCCAGCTCCTTATAGGCCGCACGAATCTCATCGATTAATGCTTGGGGTATCTGGCCGTGGAGTATCCACTGGCGAATCCGCGCCCCGCTGATGGCCAGCTGCTTCACATCGCGGGTATCGAGCTGCTCCAGCTCTGCGGCGATGCGTTCATGCAGGTTGTTGTGTTCGATATAGAGCCGGTAGGCTTCGGAGGTGGTGGCGAAACCGTTTGGCACCTCGATCCCTTCGCCCTTTAGCTCACGGTACATCTCGCCCAGTGAGGCGTTTTTGCCCCCCACCAGTGGTACATCTTCGATTCTTAGCTCCCCAAAGCGCTTGATATACTGCATCCGACTCTCCTTTGGTATTGGACTGCCAGCAGTGTAGCGCGTTTGGTTATCGTTTTTCAAACCTGGCGGCGAAAAAAGCCACGGCGAAAGATCGGCTCCTTCTCATCGTACATCTCCCCGACAATCTCCTCGAGGATATTCTCCACCGTCACCACCCCGATAAGCTCCCCTTGGCGATAGACCAGCGCCATCTGCTGCTTGGCGTGCTGCAGCTGGGCGAGCAGATCGTCGATAAACCGCTCCGCATCCACCGCGATAGGCACGATCAGCGTCATCTGCCCCACGCGCTCCAGAGCGTGATTTTGTGCCTCTAGTAGCATGTGCATATTGACCAGCCCCAGTGCTCGCCCCTTCTCTAAAACCGGCAGGCGGGATTTGCCACTGGAGACGAAGCGATCACGCAGCGCTTCAAGCGTATCGGAGGGCTCGGCGTAGATTAGCCGCTTTAGGGGCGTCATGATATCTCGCACCCGCGTCTCATCAAACTCAAAGGTGCTCTCTAAAATATCCTGGATATTGCCATCAATCTGGCGCTTTTCACCCACCAGTCGCACGAAAGCCTTCAGCTCACCGAGCGGTGAAATGCGGGTCGCATCCTGCCCGAGCCGTTTAAGCAGCGCCTCCAGAAGCCGCTCAAGCGCCACTACGATCGGGTAGAGCCCCTTTTGGAGCACCCAGATCGGCCCGGCCACCACCCGCGCGAAGCGATCGCTGTAGCGCTGCGCCAGCGCCTTAGGGAAAATCTCACCCACAATCAGCACCACGATGGTCAAAACCCCGGTCACAATCCCCAGCGCCTGGGAGCCAAACGCCAGACTCGCCCACGCCGTGGCCAGCACCGAAGCGCCGATATTGACCAGATTGTTGCCGATCAGGATCGTAATGAGCATCCGGTTGGGGCGGCTTTTGAGCCGGGCGATGAGATGGGCCGCCGGGAGCTTGTGCTCCAGCATCGCATTGACCCGCGCATGGCTGAGCGAGACCAGCGCAATCTCGCTTCCTGAGAAGGCCCCTGAGAGCACCAGCAAAACCGCGAAGAGCCCAAACACCGCCCAGGAACTCTCCAAAAAGAGGCCGGGTTTCAGATCGAGATCCCCTGCCCACAGCGCCGTAAGCACCACCGCCAGAGGCAGCAGAAGTCGCATCATCGCGCGATCGCCTCTACGGTATCCAGTAAAATCATCGCAAGCTTCTGCACATCCTCAAGCGGCACGCGCTCATCGGGGGCGTGGATGCGATCATTGACCGGCCCAAACTCCACCACCGGCACCCCAAACGCCCCGAAGTAGCGCGCATCGGAGGTGCCCCCACCGGTGCCGAGTTGGGGAGTGATGGCGCAGTGGTGCGCGATCGCCTCTGAAAGCGTCCGGCTCAGCGGCCCCTCGGGGGTCATAAAGGGCATGGAGCTGGGCTTGATGCTGAGTTCATAATCGACAATCTCCGCCTCTTGAAGCACGCGCTTTAGGTACGCCTCCAGCGCCCCGTGATCGGTGGCGGTGGAGTTTCGGACATTAAACATCAGCTTGATGCTTCCGGGGGTGAGATTACACACCTCGTAGCCACCGCGAATATCGGTAATCACCAGCTTACTGGGGGCAAAGTGCGCGTCGCCCCTGTCCAGATCCACCCCCGCCAGATAGGGCAAAACCCGCGAAAGTGCTTCGGTGGGGTTGAGGCACTTATCCGGGTAGGCGACATGACCGCTTTTGCCCTTGAGGGTCAGGGTGCCGTTGATCGAACCGCGCCGCCCGATCTTGATCGTATCGCCAAAGCGTGCCTCACAGGTGGGCTCAGCGACGATCGCCATATCCGGCAGCTGATGGCGTGAGCGCAGCTGCTCTAAAACCGCCTTCGTCCCGTAGATAGCCTCCCCCTCCTCATCGGCGGTGAGCAGTAGCGAGAGGGTGCCCTCAAACGCACTATGTTTAGCCGCATAGAGCATCGCCGCGACACCCGCTTTCATATCCTGCGTACCCCGGCCATAGAGATACCCCGCCTCTTCGATCGGCTCAAAAGGCACATAGTGCCACCCCTCACCCGGCGGCACCACATCCAGATGGCCCGCCAGGCACAGGTGCGCGCCTGCGCCGCTCTCTTTAGTGATCCAGAGATTTTGAATCCCCGCCACCTCGATCGACTCATACGAGAACTCATCGCCTAGATAGTCGCGCACCACCTGAAAGCTGCCCGCCTCATCGGGGGTGATGCTTGGGCAGCGAATCAGATCGATTAGGAGGCTTTTAATCTCGGGGTTCATTCACTTCTCCTTTAGGTTTAAAACTGCACGATGGTGGCACCGAAGCCGCCCTGATTGGCCGGGGCGTCGCTGTAGCCCTGCACTCTGGGGTGCTCCTTAAGCGCTTCACGCACCGCTCTAGCCAGCCGTCCGCTACCGATACCGTGATAGACCATCACCTCCTCAAAACCCGCCATCAAAGCATCCGAGAGGAAGCGATCGAGCTCATCAAGCGCCTCATGCACCCGCAGACCGTGCAGATCGAGCTTCACCTGTGCCGTGGCGCTTTTTTGGATATGCACCTGCCCTTTAGGCGGCACTTTCGCCGCGGCTTTAGGGGCCTTTTTGAGCAGAAAAAGCGGGGCGTAGAGCACCTTGCCCTCGCACTCAATCACAGCGTTTTGCTTTTTGATGGATTTGACCGTACCGAGCACACCGGCATAGCGCACCGCATCACCGACGGCGATCTTCTCCTCTTTTTTGGGTTTAGGGGGTTTGGGCGGCTGCGCGATCTGCTTTTTAGCGCTGTGGGCCTCATTAAGCGCGCGGTGAAGATCGGGCTCGCTTTTAGCCCGCTGGGCGGCTTTGGCCTTATCGATCGCCTCTTTATACTCCCGCTCAAGCTGGCTGCGCAGCTGGCGATACTCCTCCTCGAGCTGTTCGCGCGCCGCTTTAAGCGCCTCTTGTTTGCGCTGAAGCTGCTCGCTCTGCTGCTCGCTTTGGGCGATCTGGGTTTTAAGGGTGCGCTCCAGCTCGCTGGATCGCTCAATCAGCTCGTTGAGCCGCTCCTGATCGGCGCCGTAGCTCGATTTGGCCTGCGTGATCACTTTTGCAGGGATGCCGTAGCGCGCCGCCGTCTCAAAGGCGTAGCTGCGCCCGATACTCCCCTGCAAAAAGCCGAAGGTGGGCCGCTGCCGCGCCTCATCGTAGAGTGCTGCGATCAGCTCGACGCGATCATCGGCGGCCATCAGTGCGGCCAGTCGTTTGTGGTGCGTGGTGGCCACCACCGTATGGCCCCGCTCAATCAAAGCCTCGATCATCACCCGAAAGAGGCTCGCCGCCTCATCGCTATCGGTGCCCAGCTCAATCTCATCCACACCCACAAGCTGCTCGCTCTGATGAAAGAGTGGGGCAAACTGCTCCATCCGCCCGGCGAAAGTGGAGATGTCGTTGCGCGCACTCTGCGGATCGCTGATAATCGCCTCGATCCCCTTAAAGCGGCCAATCTGGCTTTTGGCGGCGTTGATCCGCATCGGAACCAGATAGCGCGCCATAAAGACCGCACTTAAAAGCGCCTTTAGGAGCATCGTTTTACCCCCGGCATTCACCCCGGTAATCAGCATCACCGGGCGATCCAGACGCAAACGCACCGGCACCACATCGCGTAGCGCCGGGTGGGCAAACCCCTCAAGTACCACCTCTTTTCGCCCCTGAGGCGCCATAATCGCCAGATCGGCCGCTTTGGCAAACTGCAGTCGCGCCTGGTAGTGATCGTAGCGGTCAAAAGCGCCGTTGATAAAGCGCAAAAACCGCACCTGATTGTGCAGCTGCTCAGAGAGCTGGCGCTCCATCAGCGCGATCTGCTCCTGGGCCTCACTCTCGAGTCGATCGAGCTGATCGCGCCGATCGGCGATCGCTTTGGGCAGCACATAGAAAAACCCCGCCGGGGTGCGGTCAATCACCCGACCGGCAAGCACATGGTGAAACCCGCCCCGAAGTAGTAGCGTCTCTTCACCGCCGACGAAGTGCACCTGCCGATCGACGAGATACTCACCCAGCCCTTTTGTGGCGGTGAGCTGACCCATCTGCGCCTTAATCTCGCGCCGCTTAGCCTCGATCGCGCGGTTCACCCGAGCCAGCTCCGGTGCCGCCTGCTCATCTAAACGCCCCTTCTCATCAAAGGCGGCCATCACCCCCTCTAGCGCCGGCGGGATATGAATCTCGGCCAGATAGCGCCCCATGCGCCCCTCTATAATGCGCGCCTTGAGCAGAAGAAAGAAGCGACAGATGCGCACCAGATCGTACAGCTCGGGGAGTTTTAGCGTGCCCAGCTTGTGCAGCCGCATCAGCGCGCCATCGAGATTGCCCACCGGGGGGATGGCGGGCAGCTGCTGCGATTCGAGCTCTTCGATAAAGGCGCGGTGCAGCTGGATATCCCCCTCTAAAACAAAGGGTTTCTCCCGGGCGAAGAAGCCAGAGAGCTGCGAAAGGTGTTCGGCCAGATCCAGCCGATCGATCAAGGTCTGCACAGGTGTTTTGCCGCTTTTTTGCCCCGATCTTAGCAAAGCCAAACTGTAACCGTTTTTGTGCTAGGCTTTGGCATCAGTTATCGAACCAAAAAGGAGCCACAAGATGGGTGTAAAAGTCGCTATCAATGGATTTGGACGGATCGGGATGCTCGCTGCCAAGGCGATCAGCCAGCGTGCCGATATGGAGCTGGTCGCCATCAACGCCACCGGCGCACCGGATATGATCGAGTATCTGCTCAAGTACGATTCGGTGCATGGTCGCTTCAACGATGTGGAGCTGATCGATGAGAAGACCATCCGCATCGGTAAAAACCGCGTACGGATCAACTCCACCCGCGATCCGAAAGAGTGCGATTTCGAGGGGGCTGAGGTGGTGCTGGAGTGCACCGGCGCACTGCTCAGCCAGGAGAAGGCACAAGCGCACCTTAAAGGCAGCGTCAAAAAGGTGGTCTTCTCCGCCCCGGCTAAAGATGACACCCCCACCTATGTGATCGGCGTCAACCACACCGAGTATAAAGGCGAGAGCATCATCTCCAACGCCAGCTGCACCACCAACTGTCTCGCCCCCGTGGCCAAGGTGCTGCACGATACTTTCGGGATCGAGCACGGCCTGATGACCACCGTGCACAGCTACACCAACGACCAGAACATCCTCGATGTCAAACACCCTAAAGATCGCCGCCGCGCGCGGGCGGCTGCGGTCAATATGATCCCGAGCACCACCGGCGCAGCCAAAGCGATCGGCCTGGTGATGCCCGATCTCAAAGGCAAACTCAACGGCTTTGCGATCCGCGTGCCCACCCCCAATGTCTCGGTGGTGGATCTCACCGTCACCCTGAAAAAGGATGCCACCGTCGAGGCGATCAATGAGGCGATGCGCAAGGCGGCGCAGGGCGCGTTTAAAGATCTGCTGCTCGTCGATGAGGATAAGTGCGTCTCCAGTGACTTTATCGGCTGCTCGGCCAGCTCCATCTATGTGCCCGATACCACGCAGATGGTCGGCGATCGGATGGTGAAAATCCTCGCCTGGTACGACAACGAGTGGGGCTACACCAGCCGTCTGGTGGATATGGCCCACTTCATCGCCACCCACTAACCCCCTGCCCTCGCACCGGCTGCGGGGGCTCTTTAAGCGCTCGATTTTCCTAAGAACTGCTGCAGATAGTGGGCCACCTCTCTGGGGTTGGTCTTACCGATAAAGCCGTCCGCATTGAGCTGCTGGGCCATCTCCTGGTTGGACTTTCCGGTCATGGAGGAGTTGACCACGATGGGAATCCTGGCCGTCTCGCCCCCCGCTTTAAGCTCGCGGATCACCGTAAAGCCGGAGGTTTCGGGCATCTCCAGATCGGTAATAATCAGCCCCACACCCCCCACACCGTGGGCCTGGATGTAATCAAGCAGCTTGCGGCCATTATCAAACGCGTGGTAGCGCACATGGAAGCGATCGAGCACCTGAGTGAGCGCCTTTAATGCGCTGCGGGAGTCCTCAGCAATCAGCACCAGCTCATCGCGCAGATCCAGCGCATCAAGCCCATCCGCCTCGCGGGCTTTACCCTGGGCAATCATCGGGAACAGCTCAGCGAGCATCGCCTCCACATCGACGATGTAGACGATATCGCCTTTGTCGTTTTTCGTGTAGTTGTTGGTTTTGTTACCAAACTCTGAGGAGACCGGCACATGGATGTGCTCCCAGTTGCGCCGCAGAATATAGTCAGCCTTATAGACCCACAGGCCGATCGTGGCGTTATTAAACTCGCAGATGATGATCTGGCTCTCATTGATATCGACGCTATCAAAGCCCTCTTCGTACCCTTTAGGCCGCAGTCCACCCATATAGAGCCAGTGGCGCAGATCCACCACCGGGATAATCTCTTTACGCAGGGTGAGCAGACCGATAATGCAGGGGTTGCTCTCAGGCAGCTCGGTCAGGGTGCGAAACTTCACCGCCTCACGCACCTTAAAGACATTGATCGCAAACTGCGTACCGTCGGGCAGAACCCGAAAACAGAGAAGCTCCAGCTGATTGCTCAGCGCCAGACGGGTTCGATCATCGACTACATTCAAGGCCATGAATATTCTCTTTATGTCAGGCTTATGGGGGGATTATATAGCGCCCCGGCTAAAATATCGGCCAGGAACAAGGGTTGCTTGAGTCGAGCATCCAGCCTAGACAAGGGGGAGTTAAGTTTGCCTGCTCGTTTTCTGCTCCTTCTGCTCTTAGCCCTGCCGCTTTGGGCCTCGATGGAGTTTCTTATCTCCTATCGCGGCGTGACGGCCGAGCACCGCTTTTTAAGCGATCGCTTCTATGCCGCAGCGGCGATGATGCCCTTAAAAGACCCGCGCACGATCGGCGAGTTTACCCTCCCGATCGATCCCGATCAACCGCTTGCACCGACACAGTTTCTCAACCACCACCAGGATGCGATTTTAGAGGAGCTGATGCAGCAGGGGATCTTGCTCACCGATGCCCAGCAGAGCACCCAGGCGGGCACGCGCACCAAAACCGTCATCACCCTGCCCACCATCCGCATCCGTCTGAGCGTTAAAGAAGATTTGGCTACCATTGCCGTGATTGAGTAGAGTAAATTTTCTTCAGGAACGCTATAATGAAAATCGCGATCGTCGAGGATGATATCAACCTCCGACGGGCACTGGAGATCGCCTTCGGTGAAAAAAAAGAGTACGAAGTGGCCACCTTCAAAAACGCCAAGGATGCGCTAAAAAAACTGGATGAGAGCTTTGAGCTGATCATCACCGACCTGACCATGCCCGGCATGGATGGGCTGGAGTTTTTAAAGGAGCTCGGCGGCCAATATGAGTCGATCGTCATCACCGGCAACGCCACGCTCAACAAAGCGATCGAGGCGATGCGCCTGGGGGCGAAGGACTTTTTGACCAAACCCTTTGAGACCGAGACGCTGATTGAGGCGATCGAGCGGGTGCGCAAAGTCCAGCAGGTGACCGCCACCACGAACCAACCGGCCAAAGGCCGCCAGAAGTCGAGCCAGAGTGAGGAGATGGCCTTTTTTAGTGCCACCTCTCCGGCTTTAGAGCAGCCTAAAAATATGGCACTCAAATCGGCGCGCACCGATGCAGCGGTGATGCTTCTGGGCGAAAGCGGTGTAGGCAAAGAGGTCTTTGCCGGCTTTATCCACATGAACTCGCCGCGCGCTAAGGGGCCTTTCGTACCGATCAATATGGCCGCCCTGCCCGATTCGCTGGTTGAGAGCGAGCTTTTCGGGTTTGAAAAGGGGGCCTTTACCGATGCGCAGGCGAGTAAGGCGGGGCGCTTTGAGGAGGCCGATGGCGGCACGCTCTTTCTTGATGAGATGGCGGAGATGCCCTTCGGGCTTCAGGCCAAGCTGCTGCGCGCCATTCAGGAGCGCAAAATCCGCCGCTTGGGTGGAAGCAAAGATATCGCGATCGATGTGCGCATCATCGCCGCGACCAATCAAGACATCCAGAGCGCTATCCAGGAGAAGCGCTTTCGCGAGGATCTCTACTACCGGCTCAACACCATCGAGATCCCCATCCCGCCCCTTCGTGAGCGCAGCGAAGAGATTCTGCCGATCGCCAATGCAGTCTTGATGCAAAGCTGCGAGAAGTACAATCTGCCCAAGCGCCGCTTTAGCCAGGAGGCGCAGCAGCAGCTTCTGAGCTACCGCTGGCCGGGCAATATCCGTGAGCTGATCTCGGTGTGCGAGCGCGCGGCGATCTTGAGCGAAGGAGACGAGGTGAGCGGAACCGACCTCTTCCTCCAGAGCCGCGAAGGAAAAAAGGGCGTGGCCAATATCGAGAAAGATCTACTCAGCGAGGCGCTTGAGCAGTGCCAAAACGATCGCCAGGCCGCCGCTGAGCTTCTGAGCATGAGCGAGAGCGACTTTGAGTCGCGGGCTAAAAAATACAATCTATAGGCAGAGGAGTTTGATTTGAGAGAGTTTACCGTAGCGGTTGCCGGTGTCACCGGTGCTGTGGGGCAGGAGATTTTAAGAGTATTGACCGAGCGAAAGTTTCCCGTCAAGCGGCTCATCCCCTTGGCCAGCAAACGCAGTGCGGGCAAAACGGTGGAGTTTAAAGGCGAAGAGATCGAGGTGCTCGAACTCACCCATGAGGTGTTTGCCGATGAGCAGATCGAGATCGCCCTCTTTAGTGCAGGCGGCTCCATCTCGGCGGAGTTTGCCGCCAGTGCAGCCCAGGCTGGGGCGGTGGTGATTGATAACACCAGCCATTTTCGTATGGATGAGGCGGTGCCGCTGGTGGTGCCGGAGGTCAACCCCGAAGATATCGCCCAGTGGAAGAGCAAGGGCGTCATCGCCAACCCCAACTGCTCCACCATCCAGATGATGATCGCGCTCAAGCCGCTCGATACGCTCTTTAATATCCAGCGCATCGATGTGGCCACCTATCAGGCCACCAGTGGTGCAGGGGCGAGCGCCATGCAGGTGCTGCTCGATCAGATGCGGGGGATCTTTGACTTTAGCTTCGAGGGGATGAAGCCGGAGAACTTCCCCCACAAAATCGCCGTCAACGCCCTGCCCCATATCGATAAGTTTCAAGAAAACGGCTTCACGAAAGAGGAGCTCAAGATGGTCAATGAGAGCCAGAAGATCTTCCATAAAGAGATGCAGGTAGCCGCCACCTGTGTGCGCATCCCGGTGCTGCGCGGTCACAGTGAGGCGATCACCATCCGCTGCGAAAAGCCCATCACCGCCGAAGCGGCTAAAGAGGCGCTTAAAAAGGCTGAGGGGGTGGTTTTGATGGATGATAACGCCAACAACCACTACCCCACCCCACTGGCCGCCACCGATAGCGACGATGTCTTCGTGGGCCGCATCCGAAACGACCTGTACGATCCACACCTGCTGCACCTGTGGGTCGTGGCCGATAATCTCCGCGTCGGGGCCGCCACCAACGCCGTGCGCATCGCCGAAAAATGGATCGCAAGCGAGGGTGGAAAATAATGGTTTTTATCGACGCCTGCCACAAAAAACCGGTCAAACACACCCCTATCTGGATGATGCGCCAAGCGGGTCGTTACCTGCCCGAATACCGCGCCACCCGTGCCAAGGCCAAAAACTTTATCGAGTTTTTTAAAAGCCCCGAACTCGCCTGTGAGGCAACGCTGCAGCCGATCGACCTGCTTGGTGTCGATGCGGCGATTTTATTTAGCGATATTTTGCCCGTACCGCTGGAGATGGGGCTGGATCTGGAGTTTATCCCCGGTACCGGTCCGGTGATTCACAATCCGGTTCGCAGTGAAGCGGATCTAGGCCGACTGGGTGATGACGCGCCCGATCGGCTCACCTATGTTTACGATGCGGTGAAGATTATCCGCCGCGCCCTACCGGCCGATAAAGCCCTGATCGGCTTCGCAGGCAGCCCGTGGACACTGGCCACCTACATGGTCGAGGGCAGCGGGAGCAAAAACTACGCCATCATCAAAAAGCTGCTCTACACCCAGCCGCAGGTGATGCACGCTCTGCTGGAGAAAAACACACAGGCGGTCACCGAATATCTGCTGCGCCAGATCGAAGCGGGGGCCGATGCGGTGCAGATCTTTGATAGCTGGGGCGGTGCGCTGGAACAATCGATGTTTTTTGAGTTCAGCTGGTCCTATATGCTCCGTATCGCTCAAGCGATTCGGGCCAAATACCCCGACACGCCGATTATCCTCTTTAGCAAAGGGGTGGGCAGCTATCTGGAGCAGATTGAGGGGGATTTTGATGTCTTCGGCGTGGACTGGTGTACACCGATCGCGCGGGCTAAGGAGATTTTGCACCCGCGCTACACGCTTCAGGGCAATATGGAGCCGATGCGCCTGTACGATCGCGATCGCACCCGCGAAGGGGTGGAGGAGATTTTTAGCGTGATGGGCAAAGCCGACGGCTTTATCTTCAACCTCGGCCACGGCATGGTGCCCGATCTGAGCCCCGACAACGCGAAATATGTCGTGGAGCTGGTCCACGAAATCTCCGCGCGCTAAATTGCCCGCCTACACCTTCGGCCCCGTCGCCAGCCGCCGCTTTGGCCGCTCGCTGGGGGTCGATCTCTCCCCGGAAACCAAACAGTGCAACTACGACTGTCTCTACTGCGAACTCGGCGGCGCTAAAAGCGTCGATCGCTTCACGCAGATCGCTCCGATCGAAGGGGTTGTAGCCGATGTGAAGGCCGCTTTAGCGCGTCACAGCATCGATGCGATCACGCTGACCGCCAATGGTGAGCCGACCCTCTATCCCCATCTGGATGCGCTTATCGACAGGCTTCACGCCCTTAAAAGTGAAGCGAAGCTGATGATCCTCTCCAATGGCTCTACCATCACAGACGAAGCGATCCAGAGCGCTCTGCTCAAACTCGATCGGGTCAAGCTCTCGCTCGATAGCGCTCAGGCAGAGACCTTTAAAAAGCTCGATCGGCCCAAGGGGGTCGATCTCGAGCAGATGATAGAGGCGATGGCGGTGTTTCGCAAACGCTTTACGGGCGAGCTCATCATCGAGATCCTGGTCGTCGCGGGGCTCAATGACACCGAGGCGGAGTTTGATGCCCTCTCAAACGCGATTGGCCGTATCCAGCCCGATCGGGTCGATGTGGGCACCCTCGCCCGCCCGCCCGCCTATGCGATCACGGGTGTGAGCACCGATCGACTCAACGCGCTTGCCAAACGCATCACCCACCCCTGCGTGCAGGTCATCGCCCCCCCGGCCTCTAAACAGCAGGAGCGCTACAGCCGCGAAGAGATCCTGGCCACCCTCCGGCGACGACCTTTAAGCCAGCAGGAGGCTGAAGCGCTCTTCGATCGCCCCACCCTGACGCTTTTAGCGGATCTGCTCAAAGCACGCGCCGTAGAGCGGACCGAAAGCGGTGGCGAGATTTTCTACACACCGGCTAAAAATCCTTGACACCAAAGGGTTCTTTTGCTATAATTTCGGCTCAATTTGAGGGCGACTTCAGATTGAGCGATA
>PWVP01000110.1 GCA_003561815.1 Campylobacterota bacterium
ATGTCTACCGCAAACTGACTGCCGCTTGGCAGATGATTGGCCGGAACCCGCCCGGCTGCCCGATCGTTTGGGATGAAGGGTGGTGCCACAAATTCTCCGCCCTCATCCCCTTAGGCGGCAGCCTCGATCCCACAGAGGTCGCCACCTACTTTGAAAAGGTACCCTGCCCTCTTGGAGTGATCTTCATCGAGGCGCCCGAAGCGACCATCATCGATCGCTATGTTGCACGCAGTCAAGGCCGTCACGGTGATGGCGCCCGGCGGATGGAGACCAAACACAAAATAAACCAGATTACTCAGAGCATCCGCCTCTACAATCAAGCCGTCAACGTCCTGCAAAAACGCGGCAGTCGTATCTTTCACATCGATGGCAATCAGTCGGCTATCCAAGTAGCTGTCGATGTGCAAGAAGCACTAAAGGAGTTAACCCGATGAACATCCTCTATCTTTTTGATGCCGACACTTCCGATCGCGCTGAAAGCGCCATGATTATCTCCCTCTCCAAACGCGGTGTCCGACCGCTGGTAGCCTGCACACCGGACACCCCCTTTGAAGCAACACTTCAAGCTGCCGGTCTTGAGACTGTGCCGGTACGCTTTGGCAAAAAAGTCGATCTCCAAGCTATTCAGGCACTACGTTCGCTCCTCAAAAACCGATCGATCGATCTGGTCCATGTTTTTCATAAAAAAGCACTCATCAACTATACGCTAGCCACCATCGGTATCCGCAAGCCGACTGTGGCCTACCGAGGTATTATCGGCAACCTGAGCTATTTCGATCCCTTCTCCTGGCTTAGCTTTCTAAACCCCCGGATTGATCGTCTCATCTGTGTCTGTGAGGCGATCCGGCAGTACTTTATCAACAAGCCCTTTCTCCTAATCGGTCATCTTATTCGCCCCGAAAAGGTGGTCACCATCTACAAAGGTCACGACACCGATTGGTATACCCAGCCCAAGAGGGCCGATCTAGGCGATCTGGGTGTGGAAAGGGGGGCTTTTATAATCGGATGCGTCGCCCGCATGAAGGCACGAAAAGGGATTCGCTATCTCATACGCGCTATGGAGCAGATTCAAAGCGATCGCCCCGTTCATCTGCTGCTCATTGGGCCCATCGAAGACAAAGGGTTGCCGGAGCTTATCGCCCAAAGTCCAGTCAAAGAGCGTATTCATCTATTGGGTTTTCGTAAAGATGTGGCACGACTGGCCAGCGGGTTTGACATCATCACCCTGCCCTCTTTGCGCCGCGAAGGGCTGCCCCGTGCCATCATCGAAGGCATGAGCCAGGGCCTACCGGCACTAGTCACGCACTCCGGCGGTAGCCCGGAGCTGGTGCGTGATGAAGTCGAAGGGCGGGTCGTTCCCACCCATGATGCCCGGGCCCTCGCCAGAGCAATCGAGTGGTTTATGGCCGACGAGGAACGCACGCGCCACATCGGCCGACAAGCCAAAAGACGGATCGAGGAGCGGTTTAACCTGGAGCAAACCGCCGAACAGACCCTGCAGCTTTATCGGGAAGTACTACAAAAGGAGACCTTATGAGCTCTCAAAAAAATGGTGTCATCTATATCGTAACCAGTGCTGATCGCGGCGTTTACCTCAATGCAGCCATCGCCTCAGCCGAAAGTGTGCGCGCCCACAGCCCCCATCTGGGTATTCACCTCTATGTGGATGCACCGGGCATGTCCCGGGTGGAGGCCCTGGAGCAGAACCCTTTTAGTAGTATTGGCCTTATCGAAAACCCCCACTACCGATCCAAGGTAGACTACCTGCTGCAGAGCCCCTTTGAGCGAACGCTCTATCTCGACTCTGATACGCGGGTGGTAGATGATATTAGCGAAATGTTTGAGCTGCTTGATCGGTTTGATATTGCCCTGGCCCAAGCGCATCGGCGCAACTTTCACCGCACCTCCCAAGTGTGGCGTACCGATATTCCGCCCAGCTTCCCGCAATACAACGGCGGGGTGATTCTCTATCACAACACGCCGGCCGTAGCCAATCTGCTACAGGGGTGGAAAGAGGCTTTTCATGAGGCGGGTTTTGCCAAAGATCAGGTAACTCTGCGTGAACTGCTCTGGCTAAGCGACCTGCGTCTAGCCACCCTGCCGCCGGAGTACAACATTCGTTATGAGAAGTACCTCAAGATCTGGGAGGAGCGCGAAGCCAAACCCAAAATCCTCCATATGGCAAAATACCACAACGAGGATCGCATCAAGCGGTTTCAAGAAAAAATCAACCGCTTTTTCCAGAAAAAGTTTAATAAAACCATTTTTAAGATGTAAAGGAACGCCATGATCTCGATCGATAAACAGATTGCCCACTGGCTGACGTCAGCTTATGTGATCTCCTTTCCCAAATGCGGCCGGACATGGCTGCGGGTCTTGATTGGAAAAGCCATCGGGGAACACTACGGTTTTAAAACGGAGCTGATCAACATCAGCCGCTACGCCCTTAAGCGGTGGGAGATTCCCGTAATCCGTTTTACCCACGATACCGGACGGCAGTTTAAAACCGTCGAGGAGATGGCAGCCGATAGCGACTATCAGCGATATGGTGGCAAGAAAGTTGTTTTACTGGTCCGCGACCCGAGAGATACGATTGTCTCCAACTACTTCCAAAAAACCAAGCGCAAAGGCACCTACGAAGGGGATATTAAATCCTTTATACGTGAAGAGCGTGGCGGCCTAAAAAGCCTGATCGCCTACTACAACTACTGGCTGCGGTCGCGAGACAGCTTTAAAGGGTTTCATCTGGTGCGCTACGAGGATCTGCACCGTGATGCCGCCGGTGAGCTGGCAAAAATCTTTGACTTTTTAGAGCTGCCCGTCAGCCAGGAAGCGATCTTGCAGGCGGTGGAGTTCTCCCGTTTTGAGAACATGAAAAAAATGGAACAGAAAGGAAGCGTCGACTCCAATATCCTCAAACCTAAAGACCCAAACGATCAGGAGTCCTATAAGGTGCGCAAGGGCAAAGTCGGTGGCTACCGGGAGTATCTGGACGAAGAGGACATCGCTTTTGTTGAGGGGTATACACAAGAGCATCTAAGCGATCAACTCGCCTGCTACAAAACCGCAAGCGATGCCTAAGCAACCCCTTTTTATCGGCGGAGCAGGGCGAAGCGGCACCACGATGCTCGGCGCCCTGCTCGGCGGCGCACAAGGGGCCGTGACCACCCCTGAATCACTCTTTAAAAACCGGCTACTCACATCAGGTTGCCCTGACGCACAGGCGGCCCTGAAACGACTTGAGAAGAGTTGGCGTTTTCGACTCTGGAAAACCCCCCTAAACACCGATGAGATAAACGGGCTTGACCCCCGCACTACGGCGGCCGATCTGCTGTTGTGGCTCGTCGATCGCTACGCAACCAAAGAGAACAAACCCGAATGGTCATGCTGGATCGATCACTCCCCTTGCAATATCCGTCAGGTGCCCACTTTGCTCACCCATTTCCCCGATGCAAAGTTTATCCATATCGTCCGGGACGGGCGGGCCATTATGGCCTCCTTTTTTAACCTCACCTGGGGACCGGCCCACCCCAAGAGTGCCGCCGAATTCTGGCTGCGAAAACTAACACCCGGTCTAGCCGCCGAGTGCGCCTATCCCGATCGGGTGCTTCGGGTACGTTACGAGGATCTTATCGAAGAGCCAAAAAAGACTCTCCAGTCAATCTGCGCTTTTGCCAATCTGCCCTAC
>PWVP01000170.1 GCA_003561815.1 Campylobacterota bacterium
GGTGGCGGAGTTTGTGGAGATCACCGTTGCCGGCCTCAAAGAGTCCCATGTGCATGATGTGGACATCACGAAAGAGGCACCCAATTACCACCTTTAACCAGGCCGGATAAGAAGCGCCGATGGCCGATCTGAATCTAAAATCGCACAGGCTCGAGTTTAAAAGTGCGCTCTATCTGGAGAGCGGACGGATACTGGAGCCTTTTGAGATTGTCTATGAGACCTACGGAAAGCTCAATGAGCACAAGAGCAACGCCGTACTGGTCTGCCACGCCCTCTCGGGCAGCCACCACGCCGCTGGCAAACACGAAGGGGATCGTAAGCCCGGCTGGTGGGATGGACTGATCGGGCCGGGTAAGGCGATTGATACCGATCGCTTCTTTGTGATCTGCACCAACACCATCGGCTCCTGTTTTGGCTCCACCGGCCCCACCTCGCCAATGTTTCCCCGTATGGAGCCCTACCGACTGAAGTTTCCCGTCGTCACCATTAAAGATATGGTCAAAGCCCAGAGACTTCTACTCGATCGGCTTGGAATCGAGCAGCTTCATGGGGTGATTGGCGGCTCGATGGGGGGGATGCAAGCGCTGCACTTTGCGGTGGACTTTCCCGGTCTGGCACGGCACAACATCGCCCTGGCGGCCACCCATGCCACCAGCCCGTGGGTGGTGGCGTTTAATAAAATCAGCATCGAAGCGATTATCAACGATCCCGCTTTTGAGGGGGGTCAGTACGATATCGAGGCCATCAAAGAGGCGGGGCTCAAAGGGGGTGGCGTGGGCCGAATGGCAGGCCATATCGGATTTCTCTCCCCCGAGTCGATGATGCGCAAGTTTGGGCGGGACTATGTGGCCCAGGATGGGCTGTTTGATCTCTTTGGGAAGTTTCAGGTGGAGCGCTATCTGGAGTACAACGGCTACAACTTTCCCAAATGGTTTGACCCGCTCACCCTCATCTATATCGCCAAGGCGATCAATATCTACGATCTCAGCCGCGGGCACGACTGCCTGGAGAGTGCGCTTAAGCGGGTGAGCACGCCGCTGCACCTTTTTGGCTTTAAGCGGGATCTGCTCTTTCTGCCCGAAGAGATGGAGAGTATCGCCCACGCCATGGCCGCCATCGGAAAAGAGTCGCTGTGCCACTACCATCTTGTGGAGAGCGACTACGGCCATGACGCCTTTTTGGTGGAGATTGACCGCTTTAGCGACACGATTGCCGATATACTCAGAAAGGATTTTGATGGCTGAAGAGAAGGTGGAGAGTTTTGAGGAGAAGATAGAGGCGGCCAGAGAGATCCTAAAGGCGCTTTCCGAGCCCGATCTCGCCCTCGATCGCGCCAGCGCCCTTCACAAAAAGGGGACCACCCTCCTGCAGGAGGCTTCGGAAATGCTCGAAAAGGCGAAGCTTGAATTCCAAGAGAGCTGCACTACCGAACCGGATTGATATCGCCGCTATCCAGCTGGCCAGTCTGCCACTGGACTCAGCCAAGCTGGACTACCACATCTCTATGGCCAAAGAGCGTGGCTGCCGGCTGATTGTGCTAGGGGAGTATGTGTGCAACCTCTTTTTTAAAGAGCTGGAGAAGATGCCCCTTAGCTTCGTGGCCGAACAGGGCAAAAGACAGTTTGAGAGCCTAAAGACCCTGGCCCGACAGTACAGCGTGAACCTGATCGCCCCTTTGGTGACCGTTCATGCTGGGCGCCCGACCAAGAGCCTTTTCTGTTTCGCGCCACACAAGACCACCCGCTACGATCAGCGAATTTTGATGGACTACCCCCACTGGAATGAGGCGCGCTTCTTTACTGGTAACACCGGCCAACACAAAAGCCCGCTCGTCTTCTCGCATCAGGGGTTCAAGGTGGGTGCCCTGTTTGGCTTTGAGCTCCACTTTGATAGCCTCTGGCTTGAGCTGACCCGAAGAAAGGTGGATGTGGTGCTTATCCCCAGCGCAGCCACCTTTGAGTCCTTTGCCCGCTGGCAGACCCTTCTTAAGGCGCGGGCATTTTTAGGCGGCTGCTACACCGTTCGGGCCAACCGGGTGGGCTACTACGAAGGGGGTGAGCACCGCTGGAACTTCTACGGCAACTCCCTTTATGTCAACCCCTTTGGTGAGATCGAGAACGCCCTGGGCGATCGAGAGGAGATCCTGATTGTTTCGCTGGATAAAAACGAGCTCAAAGAGGCGCGTCGCGCCTTTGGGTTTGGGCGGCTCCAGGGGCGAATCCGCTAGGGAAAGCGGATATTCACCATGCCACAGAAAGCCTCCTGCTGGTAAAACTCCACCCGAAAGGTGCGCTCTCTGGCATCCTGTGAGAAGCGGGGCATAATGTCCGATCGCCGAATCACCACCCCATCCTGACTGGTACGATCGGGGGTGACAAAACCGATCGAGTTGACCCGGATGCCGGGGGTGGGCACCACCAAAAACTCCTCTTTAACATCCAGCGTCTCGCCCATCTGAACGGTATGGGCACGGCCATCGGCCACAATCCGAACCGCCTTTAGATCACAATCGAGATCAAAAATCTGCGGATAGAGGGTGCTGATATGCTTGTTGCCGATGTAGATATTGTATCGATCGCCCATCCATTTGGCTGCGCCGAGCGGGTTGTCAAAGGTCATGGTATTGCCCGATCGGGCCATCGGCACGAAGCGCAGTACGCGTCTTAGATCGACTAGATCCAGCTTGATGTGATCGTTGATGTTTACGGTCCCATACTCCTCGATCACCTTCTGAACCGAATCGAAGCTGAGATCAAAGTCCCGCTCATACTCGATATCCATAATATCCATAAACGCCTCAACCGATCGCAGGTGGTAGGCCACCTTGATCGCCAGTGCATCGATATTTTTACTGGTCTCTATCCCAAAGGCGGGCTTGAGATTGGTCACGGCAAACCAGGTGAGCGACTGCTGCATCTGCTCATCGAGATCGCGCGTGTGGGTGTTTTTGACGCTAAAGTAGTGGTGATCTTCGGCCAGATAGTCATTAAGCGCCTCGCTCACCTTGCGCCCTATCTCGTCCATATTGCCAAACTTAACCCCATCGAGAGTCTTCTGGTCAATCACATAGCTCTGACCCCAGGCGCGGGGGTTAAAGATGTAGTTCTCCCACCGCTCCCGGTAAAACCCATGGCCGTCGTGCATATTAAGAACCAGATCCACCTCCGGCTCTAAAATAATGGATTTGATCTTTTTGACCAGCTCGTAGTCAGGGTCATCGGGGGCGACATAGTCAAACTTTCGGTTCATGTCCCCATAGGTGCCGCGCTGGTTGCGAATCATCGACTCATGATTGAGGTTGGGCACCACCCAGAGGTTGCCCCTCGTTACACGGTAGTGGGTTGCCAAAATCCCCGCAGCAAAGTAGCTCCCCGGCTCATCGCCGTGTACCCCGCCGATCGCTAAAAGGGTGTTGCCACTCTCATCGCCATTGTGCTTAAAAAAGCTAAAGCGCAGGTTGTCCTCACCCACCCCGCGCTCCAGATCGGCCGGATCCCACAGCTCAATCTGCTTGGTGGCCTGCCCCCAAGAGATCGAAAGCAGAAGAAAGGGGGCCAGAAGAAGACGCCACACTACCATTCTAAACGCTACGCCTCCACCATCTCCAAAATCGAATCGACGATATCATCCATCGTGATAAGCCCCTCAAGCTCGTTATTCAGCGTCACAATCAC
>PWVP01000017.1 GCA_003561815.1 Campylobacterota bacterium
AAAGATAAAAACCTGTATCACAATCAACCGCTGCTGCTTCTGCCAGAGGCTGGAGAGTCCGCCTTTTTGTGTTGTTGCCATCGTCTGCTACCCTTCTGCCTTCAGATCGGATCCTACATGAAAAGCTTGATGGTGTCCCCTCTGGTGCTGCTCAAAAAACCAGTAAAAGCCAAACATCAGACCCGGTGTTTTGACTTTGGACTCATCGAACATAAATGCTCTGGCCTCCTGGGTGGGCAGGTGAAGCACCTCGATCTGCTCCACATCGACACCACCCCCCTGCCCTCTGCGATCGCGATCGGTTACGACGGCAAAATAGAGCACCTGCTGATTGCCAGCAAAACCGACCGAGGTGTAGAAGCTACTTACCCGCTGCAGCTCTTGAGGCGGGACATGGTAGCCGGTCTCTTCGCTAATCTCCTCCGAGGCGATCGCCTCAAGCGACTTCTCTTTATCAACAATTCCGGCACAGAGCTCGTAGCTGTAGCCATCCTGATTGGCCAGATAGACAGCGGGGCGAAACTGCCGCACCAGTACCAGCGCATCCTGATCGCTATTATAGATCAAGATTGCCACACTGTCGTGTGCTTTGACCAGCTCCCAGCTCTTTTGCACCCCCCGCTCCTCATAGCGCATCAGAGCGGGCTGGATAAAGCGCGGGCTCTTGAGCGGCTCGAGTTTGACATCTTTGATCACGATCGCTTCCCTTGCTTAAAATAGGGGTTGAGTTTTAGCAGCGCCAGATCGGCGAGCATATTGCCCAGCAGCGTTAAAAACGCGCCGATAATCAAAATCCCCATAATCACCGGATAGTCGCGGCTAAGCGCACTCTGAAAAAAGAGTAGCCCCATGCCGTTGATGGAGAAGATGGTCTCTAAAATCACGCTACCACCAATCACCCCCGGTAGCGAAAGCCCCAGAATCGTCACGATCGGCGGGTAGAGATTGGGCAGGATGTAGTGGCGGATGATGATCCGCTCTGAGAGCCCCCGCGCCCGGGCGAAGAAGATGTAGTCGCTCTTTAGGATCTCCAATGTTAAAGAGCGGATATAGATCATCAAGCTTCCAAACCCCCCGATCACCACCACCGCGATCGGCAGCGTCAGGTGCCACGCCCAGTCCAGCAGTCGGGCAAACCCCTCTTTAGGGGTGGAGGACTCCAGCCCGGCGATGGGAAACCACCCCAGCCAGACAGCAAAAAAGAGTATAAAAAGAAGCGCCAGATAAAAAGGAGGAAAAGCGTAGCTAATCAGCGCCATCTGCTTATAGATCCGATCGCGCATCCGACCGTGGGCCAGGGCTGAACGGATTCCCCAGTAGAGCGAGATCACAAACACCAGCGCCATGGAGATTAAACTGATCGCCATCGTCACTGGAAGCCGCTCTAAAATCTCATCTCTAACGGCATTGCCACTGGAGAAGGAAACGCCAAAGTCGAGTGTAGCGATCGCGCCCAGCCAGCTAAAGTAGCGCTGCAGCGGCCCCTGATCGAGTCCGTAGACCGCCTTGAGGTGTTCGATATCTTCGGCGGTGATGTTGGGGTTGAGTTCGCCGGAGGGGAAAAAGTTGTTCGGTGCGGCATTGACCACCGCGAAGGTGATGGCTGAGATGATCAGGAGCATCAGCCCCAGATAGAGCCCCTTTTGAGCCAAAAAGCGCAAAGGGGCTTTGAGTGCGGTCATTGGTTTTTGGTGCGATCCCAGACCATGGTGGTTTTGCCGTCAATCTCTTCGACAGCCGCCATCCCCATGATGTTGTAGCCGTTATCGACATAGTGAACCTCACCGGTGACACCGCTGGCCAGATCGCTCAGCAAATACATGGCGCTATTGCCCACCTGATCGATGGTGACATTATCCCGCATCGGCGAGTTGGCCTCGTTCCATTTGAGGATAAACTTAAAGTCCCCGATCCCTGCAGCGGCCAGGGTGCGAATGGGGCCGGCACTAATGGCGTTGACGCGCACACCATCAGGCCCCAGATCCGCCGCCAGATAGCGTACACTCGCCTCCAGTGCTGCTTTGGCCACGCCCATCACATTGTAGTGGGGGATATACTTCTCGGCCCCCAGATAGGAGAGGGTCAAAACAGAGCTGTTTCGGCTCATAAGCGGAAGCAGCTTCTGTGTTACCTCCAGCAGGCTAAAGACCGAGATCTGCATGGCGATGTTAAACGCCTCTTTTGAGGTGTCTACGAAACGGCCATCGAGCGCCTCTTTGGGCGCAAAGGCGACCGCATGTACAATAAAGTCAATCTCGCCAAGATCCCGCTTAAGATCCTCTGCCAGCGCCTCAATCTCCGCCGGTGTCGCCACATCGAGTTTATAGACATGTTTGCAGCCAAACTCCTCAGCGATCGGCCGCACCCGCTTCTCCAGCTGCTCGTTTAAGAAAGTGAGGGCAAACTCACCCCCCTGCGCCTTGATCGCCTTTGCGATGCCGTAGGCGATCGACTTATTGTTGGCCACGCCGATAATGAGCCCTTTTTTGCCCTTCATTACCATCTTGCTCTAGTCCTTGTCTATCGTTTTTGTTATCTGGAGCATATCGCAAAAGCCCTTACTTTCCCAACTCGCCGTGCCGATCAGCAGCCCGTCCACCCCTTCTATGGAGAGGATCTCCGCGCAGTTTTTAGGCTTGGCGCTGCCGCCATAAAGCAGTGGCTTATCGCACAGTTTTTTGATAGCGCTATGCACCTGAGCAATATCTTCGCTTGAGGCGGTCTTGCCCGTACCGATCGCCCAGACCGGCTCATAGGCCAGCACCAGATTGTCATAGCCTAGATCGATCCTCTCTAGCTGGGTCTGGATATAGGCCATCACCGCCTCAAAGCCCTGCTCTTTAACCTCGATCGGCTCGCCGATACAGAAAAAGATCCGGTAGCCCTGCTGGGCAAAGAAGTCAAACTTCTGCCGGATAAACGCCTCTGACTCGCCGAGCAGATGGCGCCGCTCGCTGTGGCCGATAAGGATGGTGTTGAGTTCAAACTCCTCTAGCTGCTCGGTGCCGATCTCGCCGGTAAAGGAGCCGCTTTTGACGGGGTAGGCGTTTTGAGCGCCGATCGAGACGGCGGAGGTGCCTTTGCGCAGGGCGGTTGCCGGCGGGAAGATGACCGCCTCTGCGCCGATCGCCTCCTCCTGGATAAAGACCGTAACCGCCTGAAGGTACTCTTTGACGCTGTGGCGGGTGTGGTTGGTTTTGAGATTGGCCGCTAAAATCATACTACCCCCTTAATCTCCAGCGCTTTCACGCCGGGGAGGGTTTTGCCCTCCAAAAGCTCCAAAGAGGCGCCGCCGCCAGTGGAGATAAAGCTCATCTCGTCGGCATCATCGGCTCTTTGGACCAGATCGGCGGTATCGCCGCCGCCGACGATTTTGGTGGCGTGGCTCTCGGCGATGCGATGCGAGATCTTGATGCTCCCTTTGGCGAACTTATCCACCTCAAAAACCCCCATCGGGCCGTTCCAGAGAATCATCTGCGCCCCATCGAGCGCCTCACGAAAGAGGCGTGTGGTGGCCGGGCCGATATCCAGCCCCATCCACCCCTGTGGGATCTCTTTGGTGGTGGCGTAGATGGTGACCGCGTTGGGCTCGATCGCCTGTGCACAGACCACATCGACCGGCAGGTAGAACTTCACACCGCGGCGTTTGGCCTCCTCCATCACCCGCCGCGCATCCTCGATGAGATCGTTCTCCACCAGCGAGCTACCCACCTCTTCGCCTAGAGCTTTCAAGAAGGTAAAGGCCATCCCGCCACCGATAATGAGCTTATCCACCCGCGGTAGCAGGTTCTCCAGCGCCTGGAGCTTACCTGAGACCTTGCTCCCCCCAATCACCGCCACAAAGGGGCGCGCCGGGTTTTGAAGCACCTTGTGAAAGAAGTTAATCTCTTTGCTCAACAGAAAACCCGCCGCTTTATGGGCATCATCAAAAAAGCGCGTGATCGCCTCTACGGAGGCGTGGGCACGGTGGCTAACCCCAAAGGCGTCATTGATATAGACATCAGCCATCTTGGCCAGCTTCGCCGCAAAGCTCTCGTCGTTTTGGGTCTCGCCGGGTTCAAACCGGAGATTCTCCAGCAAAAGCACCTCGCCGCGCCCCAGAGCCGCCGCTTTTGAGCAGGCATCTTCACCAATCACATCACCCGCAAGGGCCACCTCCCTTTTTAGCAGTGTCTGCAGCCGCTTAGCCACCGGCTCGAGGGTAAATTTGGGATCAAAGCTCCCCTTGGGCCGCCCTGAGTGGCTCCCCAGAATCACCGCACAGTCGTGGTCGATACAGTAGCGGATCGTACTAAGCGCCGATCGGATGCGCCGATCGTCGGTGATGTTTCCAAACTCATCTTGAGGCACATTAAAGTCACAACGGATAAAGACCTTTTTTTCGGTGATCTCAATCTCTTTGATGGTCCGTAATTGCATCTGTTTCCTTCGTTAGCGTGATGGGATCAGTTCGACAACGCGCGCCGCGTAGCCTGTTTCGTTATCATGCCAGGCGCACACCTGCACCAGATCGCCGCAGCAGGTGGTGAGATCGCCATCCACAATAGCGCTCTGAGGGGTGCCGATAACATCGGTCGAAACCAGCGGCTCGCAGGAGAAACCAAAGCTGTCTGGAAGCCTCTGTGAAAAGCGCTCCAGTGCGGCATTAACCGCCTCTTTGGATGCTACCCGCCCTAGCCTGAAAACCGCCTGCATTAAGCAGACATCCGCCAGCGGCACCCGCAGTCCGATCGCCGCTGCCCGGGGGTGGGCGCTGCCCAGAATCCGGGGCAGGTTGGCTGCTGCCATGGTCTTTGAGGGGATGATATTGCCCCCTGCTGCACGGCTATAGCGCCACTGGCCAGCGTGACGGCCATCGAGCAGTCGCTGATCGGCGGTGTAGCTGTGAATACTGGTGGCCATCACCCCCTCTAGCTTAAACGATTGCGCCAGGGCGTGGGTGATCAGCGCCAGGGCGTTGCTCGTACAGCTGCCCGCTGAGAGGACGGGAGCGCTTATCTCAGGACTCACGCCCTTTAGGAGCACCGGTGTCTCATCCTCAGCCACCGCCGAGAGAATGACCCGCCTTAGCCCCCCCTCAATCAGGTGGTGGTGATCCGAAGCGCTTAAGAAGCGGCCCGAGCACTCCAGCAGTACATCCGCCCCCAAGGCGGCAAAATCATAGATCGCCCCCTCTTTGGATTGTACGATCTTAGTTTTGCAGTTTTGTGACGGTGTCGCTGTGCGGTTGCGGTGGATGGAGTCGTGCTCTAAAAGGTAGCGCAGCTGATCGGGCGGCATCGTATCGGCAATCGCCACCAGCTGTCGATCGTCGCGTTGTAGCAGTAAGCGTGCACAGGCGCGCCCAATCCGCCCTGCTCCGTTGATAGCAACCTTCAGCAATGACCCCTTAGACCCGGTTTTAAAGAGGGGGATTTTAGCCTACCCAGCCTTGTATTACGACAAAACAGCTATAATGCGATCAAACAACGCAAGGATGCTGATGACACTACAGGAGAGACTTGATCGGATCGCTGCCGTTCTGGATCGCAATAAAGCAGAGGATATTGAGACATTTGATTTAGAGGAGAGCGGCTACATGGCCAACGGTGTGGTTATCGCCACCGCTCTGGCCGATCGCCACCTAAACGCTCTGGTGGACTTTATTAAAGAGGATCTCAAGCCTGCTGGAGAGCAGTTTCTCAATGCCGACGGCAACGAGGAGTGGATAGCGCTGGATCTAGGGGACATCCTGGTTCACATCATGACCAAAACGGCCCGTGAGAAGTACCACATGGAGGCGTTTTTAGAGGAGTTTGAGGCCAAGAAGGCGCGCGAGGAGGCGTAACGCGCGCGCCTTAAGTGCTGCGTCCAGACCCGCTTGGGGTCTGAAGGCTAAAAGAGTGAGATAAGCACCCCGGCGGCAACCGCCGAGCCGATCACGCCCGCCACATTGGGCCCCATCGCGTGCATAATCAGGAAGTTTTTAGGGTTGGCCTTCTGCCCCTCTTTGGCCACCACCCGCGCAGCCATCGGTACGGCTGAGACACCGGCACCACCGATGAGCGGATTGATCTGCTCTTTGGTCACGGCGTTCATCAGTTTACCCATCAACACCCCGGCGGCCGTACCGAAGGCAAAGGCAAAGAGCCCCAGCACAATCACCGCCAATGTTTCAGGCACCAAAAAGAGCTCTGCAGAGAGCCTCGAGCCCACCGCCAGCCCCAAAAAGATGGTGATGATATTGATCAGCGAGTTTTGGAGCGTATCATTGAGTCGCTCGACGACGCCCGATTCACGCACCAGGTTGCCAAAGGCAAGTGCCCCCACCAGCGGCGCGGCATCGGGCACCAGAACAGCTGCCAAAACCACAAGCGAGATGGGAAAGAGTATCTTCTCCAGCTTGCTCACATCGCGCAGCTGCACCATCTTGATGGCGCGCTCTTTTTGGGTGGTAAGCGCGCGCATAATGGGTGGCTGAATCACCGGAACCAGCGCCATATAGGAGTAAGCGGCAATCGCAATCGCCCCGAGTAGCTCCGGTGCCAGAATCGAGGCGACATAGATGGAGGTGGGCCCATCCGCTCCGCCGATAATCCCGATCGCGGCCGCATCCTGGAGGGTGAAGTTAAAGATATCGGTGTAGTAGGAGAGCACCATCGCCCCTACCAGCGTGGCAAAGATCCCAAACTGCGCAGCCGCCCCTAAAAAGGCGGTTTTAGGGTTGGCCAGAAGCGGACCGAAATCGGTCATCGCCCCGACCCCCATAAAGATCAGCAGCGGAAAGATGCCGGTCTCCACCCCGATGGTGTAGATCACCCCTAAAAACCCGTCAGGGCCCCCGATCTCGGCTATGGGGATATTGGCCAGCAGCCCCCCAAAGGCGATCGGCAGGAGCAAAAGCGGCTCGTACCGTTTGGCGATCGCCAGATAAAAGAGCACAAAACAGACGGCAAACATGATGAGGCGGCCCCAGGTCTGGTAGAAGGGATCCACCGGCTCACCATAAACATCGGTGGCTGACGCATCGGGCTCTAAAAAGGCTTTGATGCCGGTGCGCTCATAGAGACCACTAAACATATATCCGATGCTTCTGGCCTCATAGGCTTCACCCTCGGCTGCCACCGCCCCCTGCGCAGGGGCGTCGTCGGCGGCACCTAGAATCGGAACCCAAAGCGCCGCGAGAAGCAGCAGAGGGGCAAATACTCTAACCATCTGCAAAGCGCCCTACCCCTCGATGCTCATCAGAAGCTGCCCATTTTGGACATTCTGACCGACGCTGACATGGATGGCGCCTACCTTGCCGTTGGTGTGGGCGGTAATCTCTGTCTCCATCTTCATCGCCTCCATGATCATGATCACATCGCCATCTTTGACGCTATCGCCCACATTGACCATCAGTTTGAAGATGCTGCCTGGCATCGGGGCTTTGATCTCCTCACTCTTACCCGAAGCGCCCGCCGCCGGGGCTGGCGCAGGAGCGTTTGCGGCAGCGGCCGGTGCAGCGGGGGTGACACTCTGAAGATGCCCCTCGGCCACCTCCACATGGTAGGTCTGGCCATTGACAGTGACGGTGTAGGGCTCACCCTCTCCTTCGCCAGCAGCGGGTGCGGCGGCGGCCTTCTCAGCCTCCATCTGGCTGATTTTACGCACATTGACCGGCATCTCGCCTTTAAGGAAGCGAATCCCCTTATCGCCGCAAGCAAAAACGATAAAGATATTCTCATCGCTGGTCTCTAGCTTCTCATCCTCAAGCTGCTTTTTAGCCCAGGCGATACTCTTCTTCTCGTCCCGATCGGCGATATCCACCGCACTCTCGGTGGTGGGCTCGAGCTTGAGCTGCTCGGCCGCCAGCGCCACGATCTCCTCATCGGGTGCGACCGGTGTTTTGCCAAAATAGCCCAGAACCATTTCGCCGTAACCTTTGGCGATCTTTTTCCATTTGCCAAACATCACATTGTTAAACGCCTGCTGGAAATAGAACTGGCTCACCGGCGTCACCGAAGTGCCGTAGCCACCCTTTTCGACCACTTCGCGCATCCCGTAGATCACATCGGTAAACTTATCCAGAATGTTGTTGTCCCGCATCATCTGGGTGTTGGCCGTCAGCGCACCACCGGGCATGGGGGAGTACTGAATCAGCGCAGAGACCTCTTTAGCTTCCGGGGGGATGTAGTAGTCTTTAAGCGCCTCTTTGAGGATCATCTCACTTTCGAGCACCTTGTCGAGATCGAGCGCTTCACCCAGATCGTTACCCAGCACAAACTCCTTACCGCGCAGCGCGTGGGCCATCACCAGCACATCGGCGTGGGCCGTGCCACCACTGACCGGCTCACGGTCGAGATCGATCCCGTCCGCACCCGCCTCGATCGCTGCCAGATAGCAGGTGACACCGATCCCGGCGGTGTCGTGGGTGTGGTAGCGGATATGGCACTCCTCGCCCAGCAGCTTGCGCGCCATGGAGACGGTCTCATACACCTTCTGGGGGTTGGCGGTACCCGAGGCGTCTTTAAAGACCACCGAATCATACGGGATACCCGCATCCATAAAGCTGCGCAGTGTGCGCTCATAAAAGGCGGCATCATGGGCCCCCTCACAGCCGGGGGGCAGATCCATCACGGTGACGGTCATCTCATGTTTTAGGCCCGCCTCCTTGATCGCTTTGGCCGAGCAGTCGAGGTTACGCACATCGTTGAGCGCATCGAAGTTTCGAATGGTGGTGATGCCATGCTTTTTAAAGAGCTTAGCGTGCAGATCGATAATCGCTCTTGAGCCGGTATCCAGGCCGACATGGTTTACACCCCGTGCCAGAGTCTGGAGATTGACATCCGGCCCGACCGCTTCGCGGAACTTATCCATCATCTCAAAGGCGTTTTCGTTCAGGTAGAAAAAGAGCGACTGAAACCGTGCGCCACCCCCCATCTCAAAGTGACGAATCCCCGCATCCAGAGCCGACTGGATGGTCGGGAGAAAATCCTCCATCAGTACGCGACCGCCGAAAACCGACTGAAAGCCGTCGCGGTAGGTGGTGTCCATTACCTCAATGATCTTCTTTGCCACTCTTGACTCTCCCCTCTTCTTTAGGATTTTCGTTTTTTACGGTGCATTGTAATGGCTGCCATTATAACAGCCGGGAGATTATCATCCCCCGCCGCTGCAGCCGGTGCACCCACAGCGGGTGTAGAGCCGCTGCCAGGCTGCTTTTCGGGAAAGAAGCGGCGCACCACCCACCCCTGAAGCAGTAAAACCCCCACTAAAAGGGTCAAAAACAAGAACACCACCGAGACGCCCAAAACCATAAATTTGAGCGACTCGACTACCAGATTGACCTCCATCGGCTCTCCTTACCAGTCGTTAATCACAATACTCCCCAGCACCTCAAAACGGGCACTTGGGTCGATTTCGGCGTGGCTTAAGACCACCACATCCAGCCCAAACCGCTCATAGATATCACTCAGCGGCTTTCTCAGCATCGGATCGACGATAATCACCACCGGTGCTACGCCGCGCTCAAGCACCTCTTTGGCTTTGGCACCCGTCGCCTCCACCAGTGTGCCGATCTCTTTGACGCTTAAGAGAAAGTTTCGCTGACCGTTTTGCTCTTTGACCTTATCGAGCATCTGCTGCTAGTTGGCTGTGTCGATTGTCAGCAACCGAATCATACCCTGATCATTTTTATAAAGCCCCGTAATGGTTCGGGCCAGCCGGGAGCGCACCTGCTCTAAAAGGATATCGGGGCTCTTGGTCACCTCCGCCACATCGGCGATCGTCTCCATAATGGTCAACATGTCACGGATGGGCACCTTCTCATGGAGCAGATCTTTAAGAATCCGCTGAATCACGCCCACGCTGGCCACCCGCAACACATCCTCCACCACCGCCGGATACTCTTTTTTCAGCGAATCGACCAGCTTCTGCACATCCTGGCGGGTGAGCATCTCTTCAGCGTGCTTTTTGACCAGCTCTGAGAGGTGGGTGGTGATGACGGTGGCGGGATCGACGACGGTGTAGCCTTTGATAATCGCATCCTCTTTGCGATCGGGGGTCACCCAGGTGGCATCCAGCCCGAAGGCGGGCTCTTTGGTCGCAATCCCCTCAATCTCATCCATCACCAGTCCGCTGTTCATTGCCAGAAAGTGGCCCGGATAGACCTGTCCGCCCCCGATGCTGACCCCCTTGAGCAGAATCTCGTAGCTGTTGGGCTCGAGCTGCAGGTTGTCGCGAATACGCACCTGCGGCATTAAAAAGCCAAACTCGCTGGCGATTTTGCGTCGCATGGTGCGGATACGATCGAGCAGATCGCCACCCTGGGCCTTATCGGCCAGCTTGATGAGCTGATAACCCACATCCAGCTCCAGAAGCTCCACTTTAAGGATATCCTCGAGCGCCTTCTCCTCTTCGGCTTTAAGCTCCTCAGGGCTCTTCTCTTTAGCCTTGGGCTCCCCCTCTTTGGCGCCGCCCTTAGCGCCACCGGCAGGAGGGGTGCCCTTTGAGGCGCTACGCGCCGGTGGTGTGCCCTTCTGGGCGGTGGCAACCGCATCGGCCGCTGAGAGTTCGGCCAGAACCGGAAAGCGGGCTTTGAGGAAGTTACTAATCGCCCCATCCTGCGAGTCGCGCACCAGTATCGCCATCAGGATAAAACAGAGCCCCACAATCAGCAGCGAGATGGTCGGCAATCCCGGTACCGCTGCAAAGAGCAGCAGAATGCCGCCGACGATAAACATCACCTTGTAGTCGCGACCTAGCTGGGTGATTACACCGGAGGCGAAGTTGGCATCCTCTTTACTCGCCCGGGTGATGATAATACCGGTGGCGGTGGCCACCAGCAGCGCCGGGATAGTGCCCACCAGACCGTCACCGATGGTGAGGATGGTAAAGGTGGTGGCACTCTCACCCATGGTCATATCGTGCTGAAACACCCCGATCAGGATCCCGCCGATGATGTTGATCAGGGTGATAATAATCGCGGCGATCGCATCGCCTTTGACAAACTTACTCGAACCGTCCATTGCGCCGTAGAAGTTGGCCTCACTGATAATCTCCTGGCGGCGCTGTCGGGCCTGCTCCTCATCAATCAGACCCGCGTTGAGATCCGCATCGATCGCCATCTGCTTACCGGGCATCGCATCGAGGGTAAAGCGCGCGGAGACTTCGGCCACACGGGTTGAGCCGTTGGTGATGACGATAAAGTTCACCAGCACCAGAATCGAGAAGATCACAATCCCGATCACATAGTTGCCCCCCACCACGAAGCTGCCGAAGCTGGCGATGATATCACTGACCGCATCGGGCCCCTCGTGCCCTTCAGAGAGGATCATCCGGGTGGTGGCGACATTGAGGCTCAGACGAAAGAGGGTAACCATCAGCACCAGTGTCGGATAGGTGGTAAAGTCGGTGGGTCGTGCGATAAAGACCGAGATGAGGATAATCAGTGTCGCGATCGAGATGGAGAGGACCAGCAGAATATCCAGCACCGCTGAAGGGAGCGGCACGATGATAATCGCCATAATCCCGACGATGACCAGCACGATGGTCAGCTGCTTAGCCTCCATCACAGCCCGCATAAAGGGAAAAACGCGGGTAAGGAGATTAAAGGTGTTTGCCCGGGCCATCAGTCACTAATCAGATCGGCGATGGTGGTTTCGCTTAGCAGGTTATCGATCCGCCCCTGGAGTCGATTAATAAAGGGCCAGATGCTGCACACGCTTCCTTTATCGGCTCCGCTGGGGCAGTCGCACACCGCCGAGGCGCACTCCAGAACCGTTCCCGAGCTGCCATCGATCGCCCGCACAAGCGATAAAACAGCGATCTCTTCTGGCTCTTTGGCCAGATCGAAACCCCCGCCCGCCCCTTTAAAGGAGACCAGAAGCTCCGCTTTAGCCAGGGATTGAAGCACTTTAGCCAGAAAGCTTCTTGAGAGGCCGAGATCGGTAGAGAGCGAGAGGACATCGCGGGGGCCTCCGCTTTTGGCGATCGCCACCACAGCCATCAACGCATACTCGCTTGCTTTGGTAAAGAGCATCGACCACCTTGCCTGTATTTGGGCATGATTGTAGATAAGATCCGGTAAAAAACCGCTTTTGGCGCGCGATGCAAGCCCAGCTTAAGCCCGCTTGGCTACAATTTCGGCCTTTGTGGGGCGACCCGCAGAAAATCTATACCTATCAGGAGGTCACCATGGCTTTAGATAAGGCGAAGAAGCAGGAGATTATTCAGAAGTTCGGCGCTGGCGCAAACGACACCGGCTCCCCCTCTGTACAGATCGCACTGCTAACTGAGCGGATTGCCTATCTTACCGATCATCTCAAAGAGAACAAAAAGGACCACGCTTCCAAGCTGGGGCTTTTGAAACTCGTCGGTCAACGACGCCGTCTGATGCGCTATCTTCGCAAAAAAGATATCCACCGATACGCCGAGACCATTAAAGAGCTGGGTCTTAAAGACAAGGTCTAAGCTACTCTCCAGGCGGGCGTGCCCCGTCTGGTCGCACAGATAAACGGATTTGCCATGGGCAAAGATACCCTCTTCACACACCCTCCCCAACAGCAGTTTGAGTTTAACGAGTCGGTCGCCGCGGTTTTTGATGATATGCTGGCCCGATCGGTGCCCTACTACCGCGAGAGCTTAACCCTGAGTGCCGAGCTGATCACCCGCTGGGTGGCGCCTGAGGCTTCGGTAGTGGATCTGGGCTGCTCGACGGGCAACCTGCTGCTACTGCTCCATAAACTCAGTGGCGGCTCACTCCGGCTAACCGGCGTTGATAGCTCTGAGGCGATGATTGCCCAGGCGCAAAAAAAGGCCGATGCGTTGGGGGCGCCGATTGAGTACCGGATTGCCGATGTGAACCGGTGCGACTTTCGTCAGCAGCAGGCGGTGTGTGCCCATCTGCTTTTGCAGTTTATCCGCCCGCCTAAACGGCTCGAGCTTCTGCGCCGCATCCATGGCTGGCTGGAGCCAGAGGGGGTCTTCTGCTTTAGCGAGAAGCTCACCAGCGATCACAAAAAGCTCGATCGGCTCCTGATTGAGCGCTACCTGGACTACAAGCGATCGATGGGCTATAGCGACTATGAGATTGCCCGCAAACGCGAAGCGCTGGAGAATGTTCTCATCCCCTACTCGGCCAAGGAGAATGAGCAGATGGCCCTTGATGCGGGCTTTAGCCATGTGGAGTGCATCTTCCGCTGGAACAACTTCGCCACCTTCTGGGCCGTCAAGTGACCCTTCTGGGTGCCGATGCGCTCTCCTCCCTTCACCACAGTCGAAATCTTTTGGCCCTCTCGGGGGGTGTGGACTCCACGGCGCTCTTTTGGGTGCTGCTTGAGCATCGGATTCCTTTTGAGGCGGCGCTGGTCAACTATAAAAGCCGCCCCCAAAGCGATCAAGAGGCCGATCGGGTTGCCGCCCTCTGTGCGCAGCACGGCGTCGCGCTTCACTACCACGAACACCCCCTTAAGGGATCCAACTTCGAAGCCAGAGCGCGGCAGGTTCGCTACGGATTTTTTGAGTCGCTTATCGATCGCTACGGATTTGAGGTGCTGTTAACAGCCCACCAGCTTAACGATCGGCTTGAGTGGCACCTGATGCAGCTTCTTAAGGGGGCGGGCTGGCTGGAGCTGACAGGCATGGCCCGGGAGCAAAAACGCGGCCGCTACCGCCTG
>PWVP01000210.1 GCA_003561815.1 Campylobacterota bacterium
CGACGCTCTTCCGATCTAAAGCAAACACCACTCAGCCCCTCAAAATCCTCATCCTGTGTCCAGAGAGTGGCGTTGTGGTGGCGGGCGGTGGCGTAGAGGAGGCTCTCAGCCATGGGGAGTCGGTGGAGTGTGGAGAGTTTGGCGGCTTCGAGGGCTAGGGGGGTGTCCGGTGCGACGACGCTGCTTTGCTGCATGGCGGCGATAGCCATGAGGGCGGACTGTTCATCCCGGTGGCGCAGCACCCATTTAAAAACCTCATAGAGCGAGATGGTGGAGACGATCAGCTCATCGCTGTTTTCGATCGCTTCGGCAAAAAGCGCCGCCCGATCGGAGCCTTCAAAATACTCCAGCCAGCCGCTTGTGTCTACGACATTCATAGACGATCCGCTTCGCGCTCGAAGTCGGTGGGTATGCCCTTTAAAAAACCTCGTCTAGCGGTGATGGGCTCGACTTTTACCAGCTCGATTCGGCCTTCGTAGGTGATGACGCAGAGCTTTTGGCCCTCTTGGATAGAGAGCTCTTCACGGACTTTTTTGGGGATGACCACCTGATATTTTGGAGAAACTGTTACGGTTTGCATATCGATCCATTATCTATTTTACGAAGATTGTATCGATTAAGCTATGGGGTGTCAAGAGATGGGTTATAGTGCGCTCCACGAAAATCGGCCCAAAGGCTTTGCTCAGGGCGCTACGAGTGCAGCACCTCTTGGATGATGGCCTTTAGGGTTTCTGTCTGGACGGTGTCTTGATCGGTTTTAGAGTAGAGGGTTACGAGATAGAGGGTTTTTTGGTGTCGGTAGTATGTGATGACGCGAAAGCCGCCACTTTTTCCGGTGGGGATAGAGGAGTTGGCGATCCGGAGCTTAAAAAAGTTCTCGCCCAGCGGGGTGCTGGATTCGGGGTTGGCTAGGAGATCGTTTGCTAGGGCAATCAGGTCTTGCTTGATCCTAGGGAAGCGCTTTTGGAGGCGTTTAACATCTTTATCAAAACGGGGCGTTGTCTGGATATCAAAGTTCACTTAACAGCTCTTCGATCGGTCTGGCCTTTAGCCTTCCCTTCTCGATCTCTTTGATCTCTTCCACACCCTCTCGAAAGCGATCAACGATCTGCTTATCATCGTCGTCGAGATAGATCACTTCTACGCCATCGCTCTTAAAGTGCTCTAGCATCCAGAGGACTCTTTGGGCTATGACATCGTTTTGAAAATGAACAGCCACCTGCATAAAACACCTCCAATCCTAAGTGTCTGAATTCTAGCACAAGAGCGCAGCGCAGCGCAATTTGTCGGGGCAGGGCTTTTTGATGCGTCGGTTATAATGCGTCCCATGAAAACCCGCACGATTGATTTCTCCCGCTACAGTTCGCTGAAAATCGGCCCGAGGGTCGATGTGACGGTGATCGACTCTAAAGAGTTCGATGCCGGGGGCTACACGCTGATCGGCGGGGCCAACAACCTGCTGATCAGCCCCACGCCGCCGCCGCTGGCGATGCTCGATAATGAGGTGTTTGGCTTTTGTGAGCTGGAGGCGGACTGTATCCGTGCGGGCGGGGCGCTAAAGACCGGGCAGCTGGCGAGCTTCTGCCGCCGCCACGATTTGGGCGGCTTGGAGTTTACGGGTAATTTGCCCGGCACCGTCGGCGCTCTGGTGGCGATGAATGCGGGGATGAAGGCGTGGGAGACTTTCACTCAGTTGCTTTGGGTGGATTTCGGCGCGGGGCGTGTGTCGGCGGAGAGCATCCCGCACGGTTATCGCCACGCGCAGCTGCCGGGCATCGTCTATGAGGCGGGCTTCGTGCGCCGATCGGGCTTCGATCGTGATTTGGAAGCGCAGTTTAAAGCGATGCGGGCTAATCAGCCCCAAGCGCCCAGCGCGGGCAGCTGCTTTAAAAACCCGCCAGGTGACTACGCCGGAGGGCTGATCGAGGCGGTGGGGCTAAAGGGTTTTGTTCAAGGCGGCATGGCCTTTAGCGACCAGCACGCGAACTTTCTCATCAACACCGGCGGTGGCACCTACGAAGAGGCGATTTGGCTGATCGCCGAGGCGCAGGGGCGGGTTAAAGAGCGTTTCGGCGTGGCGCTGGAGCTGGAAGTGCAGGTTTTGTGATCGGTTTTTAGGCAGTAATTTTGTGCCGATCGGGGTAACCTTTGTCAAAAAAAGGTGACCGGATGCAGGATGAAAAAGTCGATCGCTATGTGACCTTCCAGAATATCAACTGTTTCGAGCGTGCCGTGGAGGTGATGCGCGCTGCGAAGCGGGTGCTCGCTGATGAGCGCTACCAGAACCCCTTTTGGCAGCAGTTTCTCGATAAGACACCCCCTTCGTTTGCCAGCGGCGAGGAGGATGAGGATCTGCTCTATCATGTCTGCGCCAACCTCTTCTATCTCGAAGAGCTCTTTGAGGCCGCAGAGGATGAGGAGGGGCTAGCCCTCCTCGATACGGCGGAGTATGACTGCTGTTAGTCAAACAGCTCGCTGTGACTACCGATGTCTACCAGCTTAAGGTATCCCTCTTCTGTTCGATAGACCAGCAGCAGATCGGGCCGAATGTGGCACTCGCGATAGCCCGATAGCTGGCCCTTTAGGGCGTGGTCGCAGTAGCGCCGATCGAGCTCGATCCCGTTTAACAGTTTGTAGAGAATCGTGATGAGGTGCTCTTCGTCGCTATCTTTGAGCTTGAGTCGCCGGTAGGATCGTTTGAATTGGTTGGTCTTAAAAAGCCGAAGCTTCACGACTTGAGATCGTCCATGAGGGATTCGACGCTCTCATGGGTGGTGCCTTGCATCTCCTCGGCCTCTTTAAGCGCCTTTTTCAGCTGATGGGAGGGAAGCTTGATCTCAAAGGGCATCCCCCCCTCCAGACGAACTCGGTTGAGAAAGATGTTGATTGCATCGGAGAGGGAGAGGTTGTACTCTTTAAAGATAGCTTTCGCGCTCTCCCACGCCTGCGGATCCACCTTGATAGAGGTCTGTTTGCGTACAACCATCTGCTCTCCTTGCTCTTTTCGGACATTATAATTCGTTTGAATTATAATGTCAACTACTTCACGATCTGCGAGAGCGCCTTAAACTTCTCGTGTTCGGCTGTGCGGCAGAGCTCGAAGAGGATCGACTCGACATTGGTGATCACTGCGCCTGCGCGCTCCAGGCGATTGAGGGCGTTGAGGTAGTTGAGCGAGTCGCGGCTGGCGGTGGCGTCGGCGGGGATGTAGACTTTGTAGCCCGCATCGATGAGATCCATAGCGGTCTGTAGCAGGCAGATGTGCGCCTCGATGCCCGCTAGGATAATCTGCTTTTTGTGCCGTTTGCGCAGGGCGGCGCTAAAGCCCTCCTCGCGCCAGGCACTAAAGCTCATCTTCTCGATCACCTCCCCCTCGAGCCCTAGATCGCCTCGTGTCGGGCCGAGCCCTTTAGTGTACTGCTGGGTGATGAGTGTGGGCACCTCGAAGAGCTTAAGCCCTTCGCCCAGGCGGCGCACCCGATCGTGCAGCCGCTCGTGACCGGCCATATGGCCAAAGAGCCGCTCTTGAAAATCCACCATCACCGCCGCGGCTTTGGCCAGCTTTATCATTCGCATGGCCCGATCAGCATCCCCTCTTGAAGCTGCTGTGCGGTCTCCTCGCCCACCAGTAGGCGCACGATCGCTAGGCCAAAGCAGAGCGCGGTGCCCGGTCCGCGGGAGGTGATGACACTGCCATTGACCACCACCTTCTGATCGGCCACTAAAGAGGCGGGATCGATCTGGCCCTCATAGCCGGGATAGCAGGTGTAGGCTCCCTTGATCAGCCCCGCTTTATGCAGCGCGGTGGGGGCAGCACAGATGGCGCCCAGGGGTTTGTTCGCCGCTGCGTGGGCCTTTAGCATCGACTGCACCCGCTCATCGCTGCCGAGCGTCATGGCGTTTTCGTGTCCGCCGGGCAGGACGATGAAATCGTAGCTTTTATCCTCTACCGCTTTGAGGGTGGTATCGGCTGTCAGGGTGACGCCGTTGGCACTGGTGACGATCGCGCCACTGCCCACGGCTGCCAGCGTCACCGAAAGCCCCGCGCGGCGCAGGACATCCACCACCGCGATCGCTTCGGTCTCCTCAAAACCTTGACTAATAGGCATCAAAACACTCTTAGACATGACAACTCCTTTACTCTTTGGGTTTAATCCGCTAAACATAGCGAGTTTAAGCTATAGTCACCCTTATGAAAAGACGGCTTTTTCAGAATGCGAGCATCAACCAGATCACCGTGGTGGTGACCCTCTTTAGTGCCGGGGTGATCGCGGTTTTTGCAGCGCTGATAATCTTCGATCGCTACCAGAGCTTCAATGCCGAGATGGAGCAGCTTCGAACCGACTACATCGCCTCCCAGAAAGAGGCGCTCATCACCGAGACCAACCGCGCGATGCGCTACATCCAGCACAAATACGACAACCAGTACGGCCAGCGCGAGACGGCGGATCTTAAAAGCGTCATCGTCGATGCGATCGAGTATATGCGCGATGAGCGCGACGGTACCGGCTATATCTTTATCTACACCTACGAGGGGGTCAATATCGCCGATCCGATTCTGCGCTACGACATTCGCGGGCAGAACATGATCGACTTTACCGATCCCAACGGCAAGCGGGTGATTGCTGAGCTGATCGAGGTGGCTAAGGAGGGCGGCGGCTTCGTGGAGTATGTCTGGAACAAGCCGATTGTCAACACCCTCTCACCGAAAATCTCCTACGCCACCGGCTTTGAGCCCTTCGGCTGGATGGTGGGCACAGGGGCCTATCTGGACGATATCGAGGAGGAGATCGTCAAGCGCGAGGCGGCCTACCGCGAGGAGACGGTGACCTTCGTGCTGCGGGTGGTGAGCGTGGGGGTGGTGCTCTTTTTACTGGTGGTCGCCTTTTCGCGCCTTATGACCCGGCTGATTAGTCAGGAGACCGATCAGTTTCTGCGCTTTTTTCACGAAGGGGCCACCACCTACCGATCGATCGACAAAGAGTCGTTGCGTTTTCGGGAGTTTCTTACGCTGGTGGATGATGCCAACGCCATGATCGCCACCATCGCCGAAAAGACCGAGAGCCTGCGCGAGCTCAACGCCACGCTCGAAGATCGCGTCCGCCAAAAAACCGCCAAGGTCGTCGCCCAGAAAGATCACATCGAAAAGCTGCTCGAAGAGCAGGATCGCTTCGTCAAAAACGCGATCCATGAGATCAACACCCCCCTTTCGGTGATTCTGGTCAATATCGACCTGGAGGTGCTGCAGGCCGGACGCAACCGCCATCTGACCAACATCGAGTCCGGCGCGAAGATTATCCACAACATCTACAACGATCTCAGCTACCTCATCCAAAAAGATCGCATCGAGTATACCCCCGAGCCGGTCGATCTCGCCCTCTTTGTCCAGCTGCGGGTGGACTTCTTCCAGGAGGTGGCCACCGGTGCGGGATTGACGATTAAGAGCCATATCGAGCCGGGTGTGAGCGCCTTTATCAGCACCACCGAGCTTCAGAGGGTGGTGGACAACACCCTCTCAAACGCCATCAAATACAGCACGCCGGGCAGCACGATCGAGGTGGGCATCCAGGGCGGGGCAGAGGGCGCGCTCTTCTGGGTAGAGAACAGCGGCGAGCCGATTCGCGATCGCGACCGGCTGTATGATCGCTACTACCGCGAGGATACGGTGCGCGGGGGGTTTGGGCTGGGGCTCAATATCATTAAAGAGATCTGCGATAAGTACCGTATCGCCATTGAGCTCACCTGCGAAGCGGGCCGCAACCGCTTTAGCTACCACTTCACGCAAAGGCAGAAGCCATGAAGATTCTACTCTTAGAGGATGAGCGGATGCTGCTCACTTCGATTCAGGAGTTTCTCGAGGGGCTAGGCCACCTGGTGGATCCGTACGATGACGGGGCCAAAGCGCTTGAGGCGATGGGTCGGCAGCGCTACGATCTGATGATTCTGGATATCAATGTCCCCAAAATCGACGGCTTCTCACTGCTCGAACAGGCCCGTCAAGCCAATATCCACACCCCCACACTCTACATCAGCGCCCTGGTGGATATCCGCGAGATCACTAAAGGCTTCACCCTTGGCTGCGCGGACTATGTGAAAAAACCGTTTCATCTCAAAGAGCTGCAGCTACGCATCGACAATGTCGTGCGCCTAGCGGGCATCCGCCACGAGAACCATCTGGTGCTCAGTCGCCACTACGCCTATGATCGGGAGAAAAAGGCGCTCTACTTTGATGGCGAACCGGTGGAGCTGACCAAACGGCAGCAGCAGATTCTCGATCTACTGATCCGCCACTCCCCTTCGGTGGTCGATTTCGAGCGCTTTCGCGAAAGCGTCTGGGAGGACGAACCCATCGACAACGCCAGCATCCGCGCCGAAGTGGCCCGCCTGCGCAAAATCCTAAAAGAGGAGTTCATCAAAAACATCCGCGGGCTAGGCTACCGGATCGAGAAGTGCACTCCCGCCTAGCGGCATCAAAAAATATGTGATAAAATACATCAAATTTTATGCAAAGGCTGCGTTATGGTCACCTATTCACGCGACGAGATCATCTCGGCTAGCGATATGGCGCGGGGTTTTTCAGCGGCGCTAAGAAATCTGGCTGAACACTCTAAAGAACGGTTGGCTATTTCGCGCAACAACAAACTAGAGGCGGTTGTGCTGCCGATCGAGACCTATGAGCGGCTTCAGGAGGCGTACGATCTGCTAGAGCACCTCGAGATCGCCCGCTTGATAGATGAGCGCAAAGAGTCTAAAACCATCTCTTTGGAGGAGGCGGCCAGAGGACACGGGATCGATCTCGATGCCTTATAGCCTTCGTCTAAGAAGTGAGGCCGATGAGGATCTAGCTGCCCTTTCGGTGCGGGAGCGGACACTGGTTTTTAAGCAGCTCAAAAAGCTAAGTCAAGCACCGGAGCTTGGCCAGCCTCTAGGCAAAAAGGCGGGTATCGATCTAAGCGGCTACCGCAAGATGTACGCCGATCGCAAACGCATTCGGGTGGTTTATCGGATTATCAATGAGCAGATTGTGGTTGAGGTGGTGGCGGTGGGCAAGCGTGACGACCTGGAGGTGTACCACATGGCGGCCAGGCGGCTTGCATGACTAAAGAAGGTGGCGTAGATGGATAATCCACGCGGGGCGTTTGTGCCTGTCAAGGGGCGCCGCTTTGGTTTTAGCGGTTGTGCCGGGTGTGAGGCGCACTGTTGTGATGGGCGGCGGGGGATTGTCTTCTCCCAGATAGTGCTGGAGGATTTCGAGGCGGTCTATCGCCACTTTCCGATCCTCTTTATCTTTGGCAATCTCGGCTTTGCCAAGCCGGTGATTTTGCTCACCAATGGCCGGGACTTCTGCCCCTATCTGGAGGATTTTCGCTGCACCATCTACGAGGAGCGCCCCTCGATCTGTCGTAGCTATCCGCTCAGCCCACAGATCGATAATCAGCTCTATATCGATCAGGATTGTCCAGCCGTGGGGGATAGGGGTGCGCCGATCGTCACGCCAGAGGGGATCGCACCAGCCTTTGATGTGCCCACGCTGCAGGGGTATCAGGAGCGGTTTTTAAAGGGGCATCGACTCTTTAACGAGGAGTGCGCGCCACACTTCAAGCCGGCTCTCACACTTGGCCAGAGCACCTTCTTTCAGATCGCCTCTGGTTTAGAGGGGCCGATTGCCAGGTGGCACCACGCTTCGCTTAAGCGGCTAAAGAGCGACTATTTTCGTCTGCAGGGCGCCTAAGGTGACGACTCGGCGTGGATAACCACCCGGTTTCGCCCCGCCTCTTTGGCGGCATAGAGTGCCCCGTCGGCCGCCTCGATCAGCTTGGCCGGGTGGGTGATGGCCGGATGGTGGGCGATGCCGACGCTAAAGGTGCAGTTGAAGTTCTCGCGCTCGGTCTGATGCAGCAGCTCGCTAAAGCTCTCGCGTAAGGTGTCCAGCAGCTTCTTCGCCTGCGCAGCATCGGTATCGGGCAGGATAACGGCAAACTCCTCGCCGCCGTAGCGGCCCACCACATCCCCTTTTCGTAAGCGGCGCTGCAAAAGCCTCGAGAGGCTCTTAATCACCCGATCGCCCACCGGGTGGCCGTAGGTGTCGTTGACCCGCTTGAAGCGATCGATGTCGATCATCGCAAAGCTCAGCGGCTGTTGGGCCCGCTTGGCCCTTTCGAGCAGCAGGTCGAGCTGCTTTTTGGTCTCGGTGTGGTTGTATAGCCCCGTGAGGCTATCGCGCACCATCAGAGCGCGCAGCTGGCGGCTTCGAAACACCCGGCTGCGAACCGCCAGTGCCAGGTGGGCTGGCTCGATGGGCTTGAGCAGGAAATCATCTGCGCCGCTGGCCAGGGCGCTGAGCTGCTTGTGCAGGTCGCTCTCTGCGGAGAGAAAGAGGATCGGCAGATTGGCGTGGTGTTCGTGCTGGCGGATCACCTTAGCGATCTCGTCACCGCTAAAGCCGCTCATATACATATCCAGCAGCACCATCTCCGGCTGATGCTCCTCGATCGCCTCTAAAACCCGCTCGGGATTGTCGGTGGCCGCAGCGTCCATCCCGAAACGGCGCAGAATCAGCGCATAGAGCTGTCCGAGGGTCTTGGAGTCATCCACCACCAAAATCCGTGGCGGCGTCTCGCTTTTGGCCGCCGTGATCTCTTCGAGCCGATCGATGAGCCGTGCCGGGCTAAGGGGTTTGATAAAGTAGCCCGCACTGCCCGCGCGCACCGCCCCAAGCCGCGCTTTGAGATCACCACGCCGGGCGATAAAGAGCAGCACGCCGGGCCGGGCCGCATCGGGCAGCTGTTTGAGCGCGTGAGCGGCGCTTCCATCAGGCAGCTCGCTTTCGGTGATCACCACCGAAGGGGCAGCGGTCTGGATGGCCGCCATCAGGGCCCGCACACTGCTAAAAAGGCGCACCTCATAGTCGTAGTAGCCCAGCTGTCCGGAGAGCTTCTTGGCCAGATCGGTATCATCTTCGGCGAGATAGAGCAGCCGCTTTTGACCGTTTGAGCGCTTTGGGGCAGGGGTCGCTTCGGGCAGGGTGATGGGGGTGGGCAGCAGGGTGGCCGCGTGTTTAAGGGCCTCAAGCGCCTCATCGCAGCGGCTAAAAAACGCCTCATCGGGCTGCGCTTCGCGGTGTTCAAGCGCACCGATAAGCTGTTCAAGCGTGTGGGCACTCTGGCTAATAGGCCCATAGCCGAAGGTGGTGCCGCTGCCTAGCAGGGCGTGCAGCAGACGGTGAAGTGCCTCATAGGCCCCCTCATCGCGCTGCCCAGTTTTCAGGGCGTTGTAGAGCAGGGTAATCTGCTCGATGCGGTAGGGGAGTTTTTGGGCGTACGCCTTTTTAAGCGTCTCTAGCTGCGCCTCGTAGCTCTCTGGGTTTTGCATGGAGTAGATTATAGCGCACACCGGTTCACTTCGGTGACCATCTGCTATAATCCCCCGATGAATGTGGCCGACTTTCAGCCGGTGATCGATCGCCTGCAGGCGAGCAGCGCACCGGCTATCACCATCCACCAGAACCCCGATGCGGACACTGTGGGTTCGGCACTGGCGCTTGCGGGCGCGCTCGAGCGGCTCAACCGGCGTGTGCAGCTGATCGCCCCGGCGTTGCCGCTGCCGATCGATTGCAGCTTCCTGCCCGGTGCAGAGCGTTTTAAAACCCGCTGCAGCCCGAAGACCGATCTGCTCATCAGTGTCGATACCGCCGTGCCCCGCCTGCTGCCTGAGGGGCTGCCCCCAGAGGAGATGATCGTGCTCGATCACCACGCGAGCAACCCCGGCTACGGCACGCTGAACTACATCGACCCCCAGGCGGCGGCCACCGGTGTGGTGGTGATGGATCTTATCGAGGCGTTGGAGGTGCGGCTAAAGGCGCCGATCGCGACCAACCTCTACGCCGCCATCGCTTCGGATTCGCGCTTTTTTAGTATCGATCGGGTGGATGCACCGCTCTTTGAGCGGGCAGCACAGCTGGTGCGCGCCGGTGCGGATGTGGCCGCTATCGCCCAAGGGCTCAAGAGCCGCGCATTGGCGCAGATGCGGCTTTTAGGCCATGCGCTTTTAGCGATGCAGCTGCACTGCGAGGGGCGACTGGCGCTGGTGCTCATCGATCAGAAGATGCTTCAGGCCACCGGCGCGGCCCCCTTTGATATCGTCGATGAGCTGCTTTCGACAGTGACGGTGGAGGTGGCCGCTGTGGTGACCGAGCAGCCCGGCGGCTGGGCGAAAGGATCGATTCGCAGCCAGAACGGTCTGGATGTGGCCCAGATAGCGGCGCAGCTTGAGGGGGGCGGACACAAAGCGGCAGCGGGGTTTCGCACCCAGGGAACACTGGATGCGGTGCGCGATCGGCTCTTGGCAGCGATCATGCCGCGCTTAAAAGGGTGGGGCGATGAAGATTAAACAGATCAGTCTGCGCGCTTTTGAGATTGACCCCCGCGGCCAGAGTGATGAGGCGATCTGGCGCTATCTGATCGGGCAGGAGGCGCTTTTGCGCCGCTTTTTGCTGCTCTTTTTAGCGCCGCTTTCGCCGGAGTTGATGGCGCGTCTGCACGAGGCGGGCTTTAGTGTGGCTATCCGGCAGGGCGAGCTGGTACAAAAAGCGGCCACCCGATCACCCGATTTGGCCGCTAAGGCCCAGCCGCACGCGATCGCGACACAGGTGCGCCACAAGCCGGTGCGTTCAGGAGAGCGGATCGAGCACGGTGGCGATCTGATCGCCTTTGGCCGCATCAACAGCGGCGCCGAGCTCTTTATCGAGGGCAACTGCACCCTGCTGGGCACCTTAGATGGGATGCTTAGCTGCGAGGGGGAGGTGGCGATCCTTCACAGTGTGGGGCGATCGGCGGTGGTGATCTTTGGCGGGGAGCTGGTGGCGATTGAGCGTCTGGGGGCCACCCCACTGAGGCTTCACAAAGCAGATGGTAAGATCGTCATCGAATCTTTAACATAGAACTTAAAGCGATTAGAGAATGAAACAGCGAACCATAGCACGATCGATAGAGGTGATGGGGGTGGGCCTGCACGGGGGCAACCCGGTGGTGATGAAGCTCAACCCCGCGCCGGTGGATTACGGCATCGTTTTTCTGCGTGGCGATGAGGGGGTGAGTATCCCCGTCAGCCACGAGTCGGTGATTGACACCCGGTTGGCCACGGTGATTGGCCAGGGCGATGTGATGATCTCAACCATCGAGCACTTCCTCTCGGCGGTGATGGCCTTTGGGGTGGATAACCTGCAGGTGGTGATCGATGGCGATGAGGTGCCGATCATGGATGGCTCGAGCGCGGGCTTTTGTATGCTCTTTGAGGAGGTGGGGCTTATCGAGCAGGAGAAGTCCAAAAAGGTGCTTCTGATCAAAAAACCGGTGGAGGTGCGCGATGGGGATAAGTTTGTCCGTCTGCTGCCCGATAAGACCAACCGTATTCAGTTTGAGATTCAGTTTGATCACCCGGTGATCCAGCATCAGGAGTACCACTTCACCTACTCGAAAGAGAACTACCTCAAAGAGATTGCGCGGGCGCGCACCTTCGGCTTTTTAAAGGAGATCAACTACCTGCGCTCCATCGGCAAAGCCAAAGGCGGCAGCCTCGAGAACGCCGTGGTGCTTGATGATAAGCGGGTGCTCAATGCCGAAGGGTTGCGGTTTGCCAATGAGTTTGTCCGCCACAAAATCCTCGATGCGATCGGCGATATGGCCTTTTTGGGTGCGCCGTTTTTAGGGCGCTATGAGTCCTTTGCGGGTAGCCACCACCTCAACCACCTGCTGACCAAAGCGCTTTTAGCCGATCCGGAGGCGTACGAGGTGATCGAGATAGAGAGCGAGAAAGAGGCGGCGCTGGAGATGGAGCGGGTCTTTGCCTAAAGAGCCGGTGACCCTTCTGCTGCTTAGCGTGGCCTCGCCGATACAGATTGGACTCTACGATCGCAGCGGCCAGCGGATTGAGGCATTTAGCTATGAACAGAAGGCGAGCGCGGTGCTCTACTCCGCCTTTGAGGCGATCGAGGGGCGTTTTGAGATCACCGCGCTGGCCTACGCGAGGGGGCCGGGGAGCTTTATGGGGCTTAAGCTCGGGTTTGTCTTTTTAAGAAGCTACGCGATTGTCAAGGGGTTGCCGATGTATGCAGCCGATAGCTTTCTGTTTAATGAAGGTGCACCGATCGGCGCATCGCGATCGCGCAGCTATGTGAAAGAGGGGGATCGCATCAGCATAAGAAGGCTAGAATCCCCCCCCAAAAGCGCCATGGCGCTACCCGATCGGCTCGACTGGAGCGCCATGGATGCGCCGCTGGAGCCGCTCTATATCCAGCCTGCTGTCTAAAGGATCTGTTTGATTATCACCGTACCCGCCACCAGCGCCAATCTCGGTCCCGGCTTTGACTGTCTGGGGCTGGCGTTTGATTATCGCAACACCATCGAGATTGTCCCCTCCAGCTTTTTCAGCGTCTCGGTCAAAGGCGAAGGGGCCCGGTTTCTCAAAACCCGCGGCGGCAATATCTTTCTCAATATCTTTAACGAGGTGCATGAGAAGCTCACCGGCGATCGGGGGGTTTACCGGTTTCGGTTTGAAAACCGCATCCCCATCTCCCGGGGACTGGGCAGCTCCTCGGCGGTGATTGTCTCGGCCATTACCGCCGCCTATGCGATGGCGGGTCAGCCGATCGATAAGGGGGCGATCTTAGATCGCGCCCTTATCTACGAGTCCCACCCGGATAACATCGCACCGGCCACCCACGGCGGGTTTAATGTAGCCGTGGCCAAAAACGGCCATGTCAACTGCATCACGACGCCGATGGATACGCAGCTGCGAGCGGTGGTAGTGATTCCTGATAAGCCCATCTCCACCCGCGCTAGTCGCAACGCACTGCCGCGCAAACTGCCCCTGGCAGAGGCGGCGCAGAATGTGGGGCGCGCATCGCTGATGGTGGCGGCGATGATGAACCGCCAGTACGACTTGCTGCGCGTGGCCAGTGAGGATCGCTACCACCAGCATGTGCGGATGAAGCTTCTGCCCGCGCTCTTTGGGGTCCAGAAAACCGCGCTGGAGAACGGCGCTTTGATGAGTACGCTATCGGGGAGCGGATCGAGCTTTTTCTCGCTGGCACAAGACCCGCAGAGTGCGGAGACGATCGCTTCGGCCATCAAGCGCCGCTTTGGCCGTTTTCGTGTGGAGATTTTCGAGTTTGACAACGACGGGGTGGCGGTTTCAGAGTAGTTGGGCTATAATCCGCGCCAATGTCAAACCCTGTGCGAATGTGTATTGTCTGCCGTCGGCGCCTGTTGCAGCGAGAGCTGGTTCGATTGCAGTGCCAGAAAGAGGGAGTGCGCGCGTACAGTCACAGCGGGAGAAGCTTTTACATCTGTCCAGATTGTGTCGATTTACCGAAAACCCCTAAACAGATTGTGAAAACCTGCCGGATAAAGCAGCCCGACCTGGAGATGATTGCCAGGTCTCTAAAGGAGAGTATCCATTGAATAAGGTCCGAATCAACGAGATTGCCCAGGAGGCAGCCAAAAAGCCCAAAGAGGTGCTTGACGCCTGCGAAGCGCTCGGTATCACCGCCAAGGCCCCCAGTAGCGCCGTCACACTGGAGCAGGCGGAGAAACTGATGGAGTATCTCATCAGCGGTGTGGGCCCCACCC
>PWVP01000058.1 GCA_003561815.1 Campylobacterota bacterium
GCTCAATGTGATCGATGACTTCAACCGGGAGGGGCTGGAGATCGAAGCGGACTTCTCGCTCTGTGGTCAGCGGGTCATCCGCACACTAGAGCGGATTATCCAGTGGCGGGGTAAGCCGGAGGCGATCCGGTGCGACAACGGGCCGGAGTATGTCAGTGGGGCGTTGCAGTCCTGGGCCAAAAGGCACAGAATCCGGCTGGAGTATATCCAGCCGGGCAAACCCCAGCAGAACGCCTATGTCGAGCGCTACAACAAAACGGTGCGTTATGGCTGGCTCAATCAATACCTGTTTGACACCATAGAGGAGGGGCAAGAAGAAGCCACTAAATGGTTGTGGCGATACAATAACGAACGGCCCAATACGGCCATCGGGGGCATCACGCCCAAGCAGAAGTTGGCCCTTGTGGCTTGACTCTACTTTTAGATGGGGTTGGGAATGGGGGGATTACCGGTGGATATCAGGTCGATCGATGTCAGGACAAATGGAACTAAAGGAGCAACCAATGAGAGATAGAAGCAGGGCAAGGGGCGCAAGCGTAGTGTTTGCGTTGCTGCTGGGCGTGTGGTTTATCGGGTGTGAGAGCAGCAGTAGTGGAAGTGGCGACAGCATGCAAGGGCCGGAGGTTTTGGTGCTCGATAGTACCCAGCACTACGCGATCGGCTACGAAGTCATCCTGACGGCTGACAGCAAACGCGGGCCGGGACAGCGGATTGCTGACAGGTATAAGTGGACGCTGGTTGAGAAACCGGCGGGCAGCGCGGTGGATACGGCGGTGAACTGGCCGATTCACGCCCATAAGCTGGAGTTTACACCGGATCGAAGCGGGGAGTATACCGTGCGCGTGGTGGGCTCTGTGGGGGATCATAGGAGTGAGCCGGTGGAGTACACCGTGACCATCCTGCCCTGGAGCGGAGGGTTACAACTGAGTGCCGAGGGAGCTAGACAGGTGGGGGATTATGATCTGGCGATGGACGCTAACGGTAATGCGGTGGCCATCTGGCAGCAGGAGGATCAAGAGGCGGATCAGACGAGCGAGCATCGCGTCTATTCTGCCTGCTACGATGGCAACAGTGGCAGTTGGAGCTGGGAGAATTGCCTGGATGATGCGGCCGGGTTTGATGATTATGAGAGATCAGGAAGCGGCCCGAAGGTGGCGCTCAATGCAGCGGGCGAGGGGCTGGCCGCCTGGATCCGCCATACGGGCACTCAGCTTGAGCTGTGGGGCAGCCCCTACGAGGGGGGAAACTGGCGGATAGCTCAAAAGATAGCCAGCTCAGATGAGATGCACGAAGAGCGATCTAGATGGCAGGTTATGGCCGACCCGGGTGGAGAGAAGCTGGTGTGGTGGCAGCCCTCGGAGGCCTCTTCTGATAGTGGTGGTCCGATGGTCCGATGGTCCGATGCTGGGTGGACTGGGTGGAGTGACACCCACGAGCTTGGCAGGAGACCGCTTGCTACTGCGCCGCTACAGGTGGAGGGCGAAGATCGTCTTGCGGTAGCTATCTACTCGGCTGGGGCGCTGGCGATTCGCTATTATGATCCAAGCGGGCCGGATTGGCAAGAGCTTAACAGCAGCCTCTTTTCGTTTTCGGGTACACCAGATTCTCAGCCTCTCATGAAGAGTGGGCTCAATGGTGGAGCGTGGCTGGCCTGGCAGCACGAGGAGGCCGATGGAAATACGAGCTTCTATGCCAGCGATTACAATGGTAGTCACTGGTCAGAGCCAGCGCTGCTTGGTAAAGATGGCAACTATAGCAATGTGCGCCATCTTACCCACACCGATATGGGTGAGCCGATCTTTTGGCGCTTGGTTCCAGGAGAGGAGGGCTACTATATCTGGTGGAGCCGCTACCTGGATGGCAGCTGGTCTGAACCGCAGCTGCAAAAGAGCCCCTTTGGTTACGATTTCGTGCCTATCACACAGCCCGATGGCGGCTGGATTCTGGTGGGACGGGGTGACACATCGGATGAATGGCAGATCGGAGCGTGGCACTACTCCCCCGATGAGGGTTGGGAGTCTGCGGTTCGCCCAGTCGAGTCAGAACACCCCGGCGCGTTCGGTGGCGAGATTAAAGTGGTCAGCGACAGTGATGGCAATGCGGTGATTATCTGGCGCCAGTACCACGATGTGAGCTCGAGTACCGCAAACCCCTCCGGCCTCTACTCGGCCCGCTATGATGCAGATAGTGATCGGTGGATTACCACACAGGAGTGATCGGGCTTTAAGTTCGCCTTGGCAGCTCGAAGCTCTGCTGCTGCCTGTGGCGGCCACCACCTGCCAGATGGCTGGTCGCCTACTTAAATTTCTTAAAAAGCTGCGCATGGGTGCCGAGCCGCAAGCGGTTCGGTGGCGCAGAGTTGCGCGATGATCGACTTGAGCCGTTCGAAATCCTGCGCTTTGTGGTTGCCGCTGGTCTTGTCCCGCTTGATGTCTTTGTCAAAAAGCCGGTGCCATGTTGGCTGGTACATCAGATGCCCAGCTTTTCAAACATCTCTTTGGGGGTTTTTGGCGCTCTGGATATTTTTGCCCGCTGCGACATCGTCGATCGCCTCTTGGGTCTCAGCGTTTGGAATCTTGAGATCGAAAGGCATCCCTTTGCGCAGCACAACGCTGTGCAAAAAAATGCGCGTTGCTTCGCTGACATTGAGACCCATCTGCTCAAGATAGCGGGCGGCTTCTTTTTTGATTTTGGGATCGATCCGGATGGTGGTTGCGCTGTTGGCCATGACGACTCCTTTTTGTGGGTTGTACATCATATGACATACAGATGCAAATCGTTAGACCTTATTCTGATGCTAATCGTGTATAATCATCCCAGCTAAAAATCAAGGTCGCAGCCATGATCAGAGAAATTATCCGGCCCAAGAGTCAGGAGTACACCGTTCGTCTGCCCAAAGAGTATCTTAACAGAGAGGTTGAAATTCTGATCCTGCCCTTCTTTCGGGATTCGCGGGCCGAACCTTCGGAGGTGGACGAGACAAAAGCTTTTTCCAGCCACAGCGCGGGTTTGGTCGAAGAGTGGCTAGATGAGCGTGAGGATGAGATATGGAAATAAAAGCGGGCGATGTGGTTTTGTGCGAGTTCTACTTCAGTACTTTCGAGACCAGCAAAAACCGCCCCGTTCTAGCACTTAAAGACAATCTGCCCACAACGACTTCATAGCTGTACCCATCAGCAGCAAAGTTCAAAAGTTACATTCGGACGAGCTTGTGATCGGAAGCGAAGATTTTGAGTCCGGCGGGATTCCGGTTGACTCAAAGGTCATGCTCCGCAAAACTTTTGTGGTTTCCAAAGAGGTGATCACCAAACAGTACGGAACCCTCAGGCCAGAGAGTTTTGCAAAATATCACCGCGCCTTCTGTCGCTATTTCGAGTGCGGCACTTGAGTCTCTAAAACAGCTTTCACCTCCCCCAAAATCTCTCCATCGGTGGCCATATCAAACCAGTTAAAACTTTGACCACTCTGCAGGATGCCTTCGAGCAGATCGCCGCTGGAGCGGGTTTTGAGATCCAGTTCGGCTACGGCGAAGCCGTCTAGGGTGCCCGCTAGCTCCTGTAGGCGGTCGTTGTCGGGTTTGTTCGTGTAGTAAAAACACCAGCTTTGCTGTCCCATGCGTCCTACGCGACCGCGCAGCTGGTGCAGCGTCGCCAGCCCCA
>PWVP01000229.1 GCA_003561815.1 Campylobacterota bacterium
ATCTATATCGAGCTGGCTGAGCGGCGGATTCCGGTCTCCTACTCCCGTAAGGTGATGATGGAGAGCCAGAATAAGCGGGTGATGAACTACATCCCCATTAAGATCAACCTATCGGGTGTGATTCCGCCCATCTTCGCTTCGGCGATATTGATGTTCCCAGTGACGATACTGCAGGCGAGCACCAACGAGTACATTTTATGGCTCAATGATGCGCTGCACCCCAACGGCTATCTGTTTAATGTCCTGATGTTCTTCTTCGTGATGTTCTTCGCGTACTTCTACGCCTCGATCGTCTTTAATCCTAAAGATATCGCAGAGAACCTCAAGAAGCAAGGCGGCTTTATTCCCGGGGTTCGTCCGGGTATGCACTCGGCGGATTACCTCAGTGAGATAGCCAGTCGGCTCACCTTTACGGGGGCGATCTATCTCGCGCTGGTCTCCACCCTGCCGTGGGTGCTGGTGAAGATGATGGGCGTGCCGTTCTACTTCGGCGGAACGGCCGTACTGATTGTGGTTCAGGTTGCACTGGATACAATGCGAAAGATCGAAGCACAGATCTATATGAGTCGCTATCAGACTCTAAGTGCTGTCGGCCTATAGAGAATGGCGATTGCGCTACGAAAGCCCAAAGAGATTGACGCCCTAAGGGCGGCCAATCAACTGGTGGCCCGTGCGCACGCTCTTCTCGCCCCGATGGTCAAACCCGGTGTTACTACGAGGGAACTGGAGCGCGAAGCTGAGCGTTTCATCACCTCCGAAGGGGGTCGCTGCTCTTTTAAAGGGCTCTATCATCCCCCCTTCCCGGGCGCCATCTGCACTTCGGTAAACGAAGTCATTATACATGGAACCCCAAACGATACACCCTTAAAAGAGGGTGACAATGTGGGCATCGATATCGGTGTTGAACTCGACGGATGGTACGGCGATGCGGCGGTTACCCTGCCTGTGGGCGGTGTAAGCGATGAGGAGAGGTGTCTGATAGAGGCCTCTAGCGCCACTCTTTATAGTGTTATCGAGGCGATCCGCCCCGGTATGCGCATTAAAGAGATTAGCCGGATGCTCGAAGAGGCGATCACCGCTGCGGGCTTTACACCCCTTCTGGGCTACTGTGGCCACGGTATTGGGCGGTCTCCCCATGAGGAGCCCTCGATCCTCAACTATGTGGAGGGTCACCCCAATCAGGGCCCTAAAGTCAAAGAGGGGATGGTGTTCTGCCTGGAGCCGATGCTTTGCCGCGAAAGTGGCGAATCCCGTGTGTTGGAGGATCAATGGTCGGTGGTGAGTGTGGATGGCCTGCGCGGCAGCCACTACGAGCACACCGTGGCCATCATCGGCTCACGCGCGGAGATCTTATCCCTGGAGTAAGGAGAACCATTTGGCCAAGGATGATGTGATTGAGATTGACGGTAAGGTCGTCGAAGCGCTGCCCAACGCCACCTTTCGTGTGGAGCTGGACAACAAGCATGTGATACTTTGCCACATCGCGGGCAAAATGCGGATGCACTACATCCGTATCTTGCCCGGCGATCGGGTGAAGGTGGAGCTGACCCCCTACAGTCTTGATAAGGGACGAATAACTTATCGTTATAAGTAGGTCTTAATCTTAAACTGCTAAAATCGCGCCCTTTTTAAGGGTCCGGTGCGGCTCAGGAAATGAGGAGTAAACGATGAAAGTCAGAGCAAGCGTAAAAAAAATGTGCGTAAAGTGCAAGGTGATCCGCCGTAAAGGCGTGGTGCGTGTGCTTTGTAGCAACCCTAAACACAAACAGAGACAAGGATAGATTATGGCACGAATCGCGGGCGTCGATCTGCCCAAAAAGAAACGGATTGAGTTTGCCCTTACCTATGTGTACGGCGTGGGCCACCACACGGCACTGAAGGTACTGGAGGCGACAGGCATCTCCATCGATAAGCGGGTTCATGAGTTGAGTGAGGACGAAGTTGCCTCTTTAACCAAAGAGCTCCGCAACTACACGATCGAGGGGGATCTGCGCAAGCAGACGGCGATGGACATCAAAAACCTGATGGATATCAAGAGCTACCGGGGCATTCGCCACCGCAGAGGGCTTCCCGTTCGTGGGCAGCGCACCAAAACCAACGCACGCACCCGTAAGGGTAAGCGTAAAACCGTTGGCTCCAAGTCCAAGTAAGTAAAGGATCGTTATGGCAGCGCCCAAAAGAACTCGTAAAAAAGTCAAAAAGAATATCGCCAAAGGGGTCGTGCATATCGCCGCCACCTTTAACAACACCAGTGTCACCGTCACCGATGAGGCGGGCAATGTGATCTGCTGGACCACCTCTGGAAGCCTGGGCTTTAAGGGGAGCAAAAAGTCCACCCCTTATGCGGCCCAGCAGGCGGTTGAGAATGTAATGGCAAAAGCCAAAGAGAACGGAATCAAAGAGGTTGGAATCCGTGTGCAGGGTCCCGGTGGGGGACGCGAAACCGCTGTTAAGTCGGTGGGTTCGACCGAGGGTATCCGTGTGGTCAGCCTTAAGGATGTCACTCCTCTGCCGCACAACGGCTGCAGACCTCCCAAGCGAAGAAGGGTATAAACGATGGCACGATATCGAGGACCAGTAGAGAAGATTGAGCGACGCCTGGGTGTCAGCCTGGGTCTAAAAGGCGAGCGGCGCCTGGCGGGTAAGAGTGCGCTGGAAAAGCGCCCCTATCCCCCCGGACAGCACGGTCAGCGCCGCACCAAGATCAGTGAGTACGGTCTGCAGCTGCGTGAGAAGCAGAAGGCCCGCTACATGTACGGCATCAGCGAGAAGCAGTGTCTGCGCGCCTATAAAGAGGCGAGCCGCCGCCAGGGCAACACCGGTGCAAACTTTCTGCAGTATCTGGAGTGCCGCCTGGACAATGTGGTCTACCGCATGGGTCTGGCCACCACGCGCCGCCTGGCCCGTCAGATTGTGACCCACGGCCACATCCTGGTTAACGGCAAGCGGGTCAATATCCCCTCTTTCGTCGTGAAGCCGGGGATGAAGATCGGTGTCAAAGAGAAGATGCGCTCCAATGCGCAGATTCAGCGCGCGATCGAGCTGACCAACCAGACCGGTATCAGCCCTTGGGTTGATGTGGACAAAGAGAAGGCCGAGGGCATCTTTACCCGCGTTCCTGAGCGTGAGGAGCTGAATGTTCCGATTGAAGAGCGACTGATTATCGAGTTGTACTCCAAGTAAAAACTAACAGGAAGTGGTGGATTTATGAAGAAGATCAAAACAGCACCGCATGTCCCGAGTGAGTTCGCCATCCGCCCCATTGGCGACAACCGGGCCATCATCGAAATCTATCCCTTTGAGCCGGGCTATGCGATTACGCTGGCCCATCCGCTCAAACGGGTGATTCTTAGCAGTAGCGTGGGGTGTGCGCCCACAGCGCTCAAGATTGAGGGTGCCGTCCATGAGTTTGACAGCGTTCGTGGCGTGGTGGAGGATGTGGCACGGTTGATTGTCAACCTCAAGCACATCCGTTTTAAGATTACCGCACCGCTCGATCGCGTTGAGCTGACGGTGGCCTTTAAGGGCCCTAAAGAGGTGACCGGTGCCGATCTGAGCGCCGAAGGGGTCGAGGTGGTCACCCCCGATGAGCACTTCGCCTCCATCAATGAAGATGGTGAGCTGAAGGTCTCTTTTGTGATTGAGAAGGGGATGGGGTATGTCCCCAGCGAAGAGCTGCGTGAGCACGCCCCGGAGGGGTTCTTGCCTCTGGATGCGCTCTTTGGCCCGGTCAAAAAGGCCAACTACACCATCGAGAAGATGCTGGTAGAGGATAACCCCAACTTCGAGAAGATTCTTTTCGAGCTGGACACCTATGGTCAGAGCGACCCTGCTGAGCTTTTCCAGGCGGGGGTGGCTACCCTCTTTAAGCAGATGGAGATCTTTACCACCGAGCTGGGCATCAAAGGTGCCAGCGCACCGGCCAAGTCCAAAGAGAGCGATGACAGCCTTAAAGATCTTCTGATGAAGGTGGAGGATCTCAACCTCTCGGCACGGAGCCACAACTGCCTGACGCGGAGCAATATCCGCTTTCTAGGCGAGGTGGTGCTGATGGATGAGAGTGAGCTCTCTAAAGTAAAAAATCTGGGCAAAAAATCTCTCGATGAGATCAAAGAGAAGCTCGAGGAGCTGGGTTATCCCATCAATGAGACCCTGCCCGAGCCGATGGCTGGCAACCTGCGGGCCAAACTGGAAGAACTCAAAGGATAAAGAATGAGACATAAGAAGGCGCACCGTAAGCTCGGTCGTACCACTTCGCACCGCTTGGCGCTCTTTAAAAATATGAGCATCGCCCTGATCCGCGAAGAGAAGATCGAGACCACAACCCCCAAAGCCAAGGAGCTTCGCAGCTACCTGGAGCGGCTGGTGACCAAAGCGCGCAGAGGCGACTACAACGCCCACCGTGCGGTGTTTGCACAGCTGCAGGATAAAGAGGCGACCAAAAAGCTGGTCAATGAGATCGCCCCGCGCTACAAAGAGCGCAACGGCGGCTACCTCACCATCCAGAAGACCCGCATTCGCCGTGGTGATGCAGCGAGCATGTCAACGCTCGCCTTTGTCGGCACCGAAGCGTAATCTGTCCGGATTCGGTACAGCCGGGTCCGGTTTCTCCCCCCTAACCCTATCCGCTTAGTCGCTTGTAAGTCACCTTTGGGTTTAATGCCTACCATTTTCAAAAGAGAGCTGTGTTGATGGAACTACCCTTTAGCGATGAAGAGCTTAAACCGGCTGTCGAGCGCTGCTTGCAGAAGGTGCGCCCTGTGCTCTTAAAAGATGGCGGCGGCGTGACGCTGCTGGCGATCCGACAAGGGGTGGTCTATCTTCAGTTTACCGGTGGCTGTGTCGGGTGCTCCAGCGCCCCGGCAACCCTGAAACATGTGATTGAGCGGCAGCTGCATCAGGATATCCACACACAGCTACGCGCGGTTTCGGTACCTGTGGGGATGGAGAGTCGATTGGAGGAGGTTGCGATTGAGCCAGCAGTTTGAGAATCTACTTCACCGGGCCGAGGAGGCCTTCGAGCAGAGCGATTATGATCGCGCACTGCTCTACCTCTCCTTAGCCGCCCGGCAGGCGCCCGAGGATGAGCATGTGGCTGTGATGGTGCTGCTCGCCTCTTTGGCGATGGAGGCACCCGATGAGGCGCACGCGGTTGCAGAGTTTTACACCGTGGCGCGCGCCGTGGATGGGGCGCACGCCCTCTCTATGGCCTACACCCTGATCGACTCGATCGAGAACTATGAGGTCTATGAGAGCGCCGCACAGCTGGCCGAGCGGTTTCGCCAGCGTAGCGAGGAGGCGGGCGCGATCAGCTACGATGAGTTTCGCCAGCTGGTTGATGAGAACGACGACTTTAAAGAGACCTTTGAGAAGGTGATCTACTCCACCCGCGTGGTGATTGCCGACAAGGGGGAGTTTTTCGCCTTTATCGAGGAGCTGATCGACAACGGATACACCGAGATGGCGCTGGCCTATATCGATAGCGCCAACGCCATCTTCCCCTCCGATCGGCGCCTTCGCCAGCTGCTCAACAAGATCGCCAAACGGGAGAGCGTTGAAGCACCCGGTAAAGAGTAGCGCTTATCGCTACATCACCAGTGATTCACGGGAGGTGGACAACCAGTGCGCCTTTTTGGCCGATCGGCTCTCTAGCCGCTACACTGAGGCGGCCAAGGCCGCGGGCGCACCGGCGATCCTGACCCCTGCTGATCTCCAGAAGCACTTTCGCACCGACCTGAAGATTATCGGCATCACCGGAACCAACGGCAAAACCACCACCGCAGCGCTGATCTACTCGCTGCTTTTGGATCTGGGCTTCTCGGTGGCGATGCAGGGTACGCGCGGCTTTTTTATGAACGGCGAGCAGATTGAGCCCAAAAGCCTCACCACCCCGATGCTTTTAGAGGGGTATGCCCATATCGATCGCGCCGTCGGGGCGGGGGGTGATTTCTTTGTAATGGCGGTGAGCTCCCATGCGATTGAGCAGGAGCGTATCGCCGGCTTGAACTTTGCCCTTAAGATCCACACCAACATCACCGGCGATCACCTCGACTATCACGGCAGTTTTGAGGCGTACCGGGCGGTGAAAAACCGCTTCTTTGCCGATGAGGGGCTTAAGCTTATCAACCGTGACGATCCGCAGCTTGAGTGCAATCTGGCCGGTGCGCGAAGCTACGCTTTAGAGAGTGCAGCCACCTTTAAGGTGGAGGCCTACTCCCCTACCGATGGATTGAGTGGTGTGCTCACCCTGGGCCAGGAGCGCGCGCTCTTTTTTAGCAATCTGGTGGGGGTGTTTAATCTCTACAATATCGCTGCGGCCATCGGGGCGGTCAAGCTGCTGACCGATTGCCCGCTTCAGAGCATCTGCGATCAGGTGGAGAACTTCGGTGGGGTAGCCGGACGGATGGAGCGGGTGAGCGATACGCCGCCGGTGGTGGTTGACTTTGCCCACACCGCCGATGGGATTGAGCAGGCCCTTAGCAGTCTGGCACCGGCCAAGTGTGTGGCGCTCTTTGGGGCAGGGGGCGATCGCGATCGCACCAAGCGTCCCCAGATGGGCCAGGCCGCCGCCCGCTGGGCCAGCCGGATCATCCTCACCAGTGACAACCCCCGCAGCGAAGACCCTCAGGCCATTATCGACGAGATTGCAGCGGGCATCCCCGATGGCGTGGCGTTACAGATCGAAGCCGATCGCGCAAAAGCGATTGCGCTGGCGCTTCAAAGCTTAGCCGATGACGAAATTTTAGTTATACTGGGAAAGGGTGATGAGACCACCCAGCAGATAGGCGATCGCACCATCGCCTTTAGCGATAAAGAGACTGTTTTACACTATCTGAAGGAGCATGGCACATGCAACGCGAAATGATGGCGGCCAAGATCCACCGCGCCACTGTCACCGACGCAAACCTGAACTATATCGGCTCTATTACGATTGATGAGAACCTGCTGGAGGCTTCGGGCATTCTGGTGGGCCAGAAGGTGGAGATTCTAAATATCAACAACGGCGAGCGGTTTGATACCTATGTGATTAAAGGGGAGCGCCACGGGCGCGAAATCTGCCTAAACGGCGCAGCAGCGCGCAAGGTCCAGGTGGGCGATAAGGTGATTATCGTCGCCTACGGCCTTTATGGCAATGACGAGCTGGAGCGGTACCGGCCAACGGTGGTGATGGTCGATGAGAACAACAACCTGACGCAGGTGTTACACGAAATTTAAGGGAGCGGTATGTTTGAAGGTCTAAATATGGGCAACCTTGGTCAGATGATTGGTCAGATGCAGGAGAAGGCGCAGCAGATGCAGAGCGAAGCGGAGAAGCTCTCCTACACGGCCAAAAGCGGCGGCGGGCTGATTAGTGCCACCGTCAACGGCAAAGGGGAGGTGGTGGATCTGAGCATCGACGACTCTTTGCTGGAGGATAAGGATGCGCTTCAGATTCTGCTCATCGGCGCCGTCAATGAGGCGATCGGCATGGCCGAGGCGGGCAAACGGGATGCGGCGATGCAGATGATGGGCGATCTAAGCGCCATGGCCCCTAAAAACGGATGATTCGCGCCTTCGCGCTGATGGGGCTCTTAGGGGCCCTCTTGATGGCAGGGGAGTATGCCGCCTGCTGTGAGGAGAAAAACCGCCTGGCGGTTGTCGAGCGCGCGGGCTTTAGCTTTTATGCGGTGGATGAGAACCGTCTGCTGTATGTGGGCAAGCTGCCACGGGGATTGCCCGATCAGTGGCGTATCGTACGGCACGATCCCCTCTTTGGCCTGACCCTCTATGAGGTGGCGCACGGGGCGACCCCTCTTGTTTTTCGCCCCATCGATCGCATCGATGAGCACCCCGATCGGCTCACGCTGGTGCAGGGGGGTGCGCGCTTTTCCGTTCGCTTTGAGCAGCATCAGGAGGGGTTTACCCCCGCACAGCTTAATCGCCCGGCTCAAGAGGGGGCGATTCTCTGTGCCCCCTGCTATGCGGTGATGGGGCTTGGCTACCGTGGCGGTGTGATTGAGAGCGATCTGCTCGAGCACTTTATCCACTTCTCAGGCCCCTCCTTTGCCTGGGGGGATCTTGGTTTCCGGCTGGCGCCGGGTAGCGCGCTGATTATGGCGGTGAACCCCTTTGTGGCGGATAACCCCTTTCTGCCCGGCGATCGGGTGGTGGCAATCGACACCGAGCGGGTCAGAAGCGCCGCCCATGCTGCGCGACTGCTCTTTACCCGCATCCCCGGCCAGGAGGCCAAGGTGCGCATCGAGCGGGAGGGGCAGGAGCACACCTATCGCGTACCGGTTGGTGAGCGCTTAGGTGGCGGTCGCTATGCCGATACCTTCTTGGAGCATCTAGGGTGGCGTCTGGATGAATCGCTCACCATCGAGGTGCTGGTTCACGAGGATGTGATCGGGCGCGGCGCGATGCGTGTTGGCGATCAGCTTATACAGATCAACAACCATGTGGTGGAGGATGCCCAGAGCGCGATGGCGCTGCTTTCAGGCCATGAGGGGCCGGTGAAGCTGCTGCTTTCAAGGGATAACTTCCACTTCTTTATCCGCCTGGGCGAGAGGCGAGAACGGCTCGAGGAGATATTGTGGCGCTAGAGGAGTTTGAGCACTATTTAAAGGCGAACCTGCCCCGTGCAGAGAGCTTTCACCCCCACTACGAGGCGGCACTGGCGAAGATGCTGCTCGCAGGTGGCAAGCGGTTTCGCCCCGCACTGCTTCTGGCGGTGACCGAGGGGATCAACCCCCTGATGCGCTCGGCGGCGATGCCGGTGGCGCTAGCGGTGGAGATGCTGCACACCTACTCGCTGATTCACGACGATCTGCCCGCCATGGATAACGCTGCACTGCGCCGGGGCCATGAGACGCTGCATGTCGCTCACGATGAGACCACCGCTATTCTGGCCGGTGATGCGCTCAATACCCACGCCTTTTGGCTGCTAAGCCGTGCGCCGCTGGACGCGGCTGTGCGGGTGGCGCTGATTGAGACCTTAAGTGCCGATGGCGGTAGCGCAGGGATGGTGTTGGGTCAGGCGATTGATTGCCACTTTGAACGCCAGCGGCTGAGCGTGGAGCAGGTCGCCTTTATCCATCGCCACAAGACCGGCCGTCTGATCGCGGCAAGCTTGAAGATGGGCGCTTTGGTTGCTGGTGCCGAAGCCGCGCTGTGCGATCGGCTCTATGGGTTGGGAATGGGGCTGGGGCTCTTTTTTCAGGTGCGCGATGACATTATCGATGCAACCGAGGATGAGATTCAGGCGGGCAAAACCACCGGTGTCGATCGGGATAAAAACAGCTATGTCACCCTGCTGGGGCTAGAGGGGGCCCAAAAAGAGGCCGCAGCACTTGAGCAGGCGGCGCGAGCGTCGATCGATGCGCTTGAGCCTGCGCTTCGTGCGCGTTTACTAGCGGTGCTGGCAAACTACTTTAGCTAGCTTGCAAGGAGCGATCCAGACGGCGCAACCGCTCGATACGCCGCTGAAGAAGCGCAATCATCTCCTGAGCCTCCCCCAGGTCACGGCTTTTAGGCCCCGCCTCACAGAGCGCTTCAATGCGCCGAAGCGTCTGTGTGAGCCGGGTGCTCTCCTGATTGAGCAGTGTCTGATGCGAAACAGTGTGCTGGTGGGGGTTAGCCGTCGTCATCGGAATCCTTTGAGCGTTTTTTTCTGACCCAACCGTTGCGTCTTAAAAAGTCATCATACTCGTCACCAAACTCACGGGCCAGGAAGCTCCGATAGGACTTATCCGAGAGCGCAATGCCCGCCTCTTGCAAAATCTCAATCTGCTCTTTGATGCTCAGATTGGCATCGAGCATCTTCTGAAGACTCCCCTTGATCTCAAGAAGCTGGCTCCGCTTATGGTAGCGGCGCTGTTTTTGGCGCTCACGGATCCGCGCCTCAATCAGACGATCGAGATTAGCTTGGCTCATAACGAGTTTATAACTTCGTTAAAACAGATTTGAATTTTACTCATAACTTCTTAAATTACCTTTTAATCTTCTGTAAAACATCACTATTTCCTCCGTTTTTGTAACAGATTGGTTTCGGTTAGAGGAGATATCGGCCAAAATAGCCGGTTATAAGGGGCATAGAGCAAAAATCAGTCCATACTAAGGGATGATATACGGAAGATTAAGGAGGTTTAGCGGCAGAGAAGAAGGGGGCTAGACAAAATCAAAGAGCACCAATGAGAAGGCCATCAGCGCCATGCCGCCGATCAGGCCACCGATCACCGAGTGGCCACTTCCATACTCCCTGGCCGCTGGCAGCAGCTCATCAAAGGAGATGTAGATCATAATCCCGGCCACCACCGCAAAGACCACCCCCAAAGTGGTCTCGTTTAAAAAGGGCATCAGGAGCATAAAGCCTACCAGTGCCCCCAGTGGCTCGGCCAGCCCTGAGAGCAGCGCGTAGCCAAATCCCTTTTTTCGGCTGCCGGTGGCGTGGTAGATGGGCAGCCCCACCGCGACACCCTCGGGGATGTTGTGAATGGCGACCGCTAAAGCGATCGGAATAGCGATTGTCGGGTCGACTAGAGCCACCGTAAAGGTGGCAAACCCCTCGGGGAAGTTGTGAATCGCGATGGCGACGGCGGTAAAGACCCCGGTGCGCTTGAGGGCGCGGGCTTTGTTGATCTGATCGTGGGTGGCATCGATACCAACAAACTCTGAGCCCTTATGGAGCTCATGGGGGTTGATATCCCCTGGCACCATCCGATCGATCAGGGCTGTGATGCCGATGCCGGCAAAGAAGCAGAGCACCATATAGAGGTGGGCCATCTCATAGCCCATCGTCTCAAAGCTCTCCAGCGCCTCGGGCAAAATCTCCACAAAAGAGACATAGATCATCACCCCCGCCGAGAAGCCCAGTCCGATCGAGAGGGCGACGGTATCTTTCTGGCGGATAAAGAGCGCTAAAAGCCCCCCCAGGCCGGTTGAGAGCCCGGCTAGTAGTGTGAGGGTGAAAGCAAAGAGGATCGCTTCTGTCGTAAACTCCATCCCTCCATCATGCCAAAAAGAGATTAAAGCCCCCCCTTAAAGCAGCCACTCGATGGGCATAAAGGCGAAGAAGCGCACGCGCTGGCGCTGCCAAAACCCGGTATTGGGCTCACGATCGTGGCGGATGATCCCCTCTTTAGTCTGCTCCAGCCAGTAGAGGCGACCGCGATCGTCTAAGCGCACCTCATAGGCGTTTTCGGGCACCCGTGCGGTGAAGCTCTGCTCGATCTGACTGGCCAGCTCGGGGCTTTTGATCACAAGCCCCAGCTCGGTGTTGAGATTGACCGATCGGGGATCGAAGTTAAATGACCCCACAAAGACCCGCTTGCGATCGACGCTAAAGGTTTTAGCGTGCAGGCTTGAGCCGGAGCTGCCCAGTGGTCCGGGCCCTCTCATGGGTCGCTCCTCAACCGCCGGCAGGCGCTTCATCTCATAGAGGGTGACGCCGCCACGCAGAAGTGCTTTGCGCCGTTTAGCGTAGCCCGAGTGGACCAGCGGGACATTGGTCGCATCTAAAGAGTTGGTCAGCACCCGCACCTCGACCCCCTTCTGGGCCAGTGCCACCAGTGCGCGCGTACCTGCCTGGGTCGGAACGAAGTAGGGCGAGACCAGCTCCACATCGGTGGTGGGCACACCGATAATCGTCTGAAGCTGGTGGCCGATAAGCCCCTCGGGCTTGGCCAGCCCCAGCCCTTTAGCCGGATCGTCGCTGACTATCCGCGTGGGTGCCCAGATGAGATCGAGCGTGCCCTCTAGCAGCTCGCGGATCACCATCCCCTCCTGCGCCCCGCTGAGAAAGGTCTCCGCCTCACGGCTCTGGCGCACATCGTGCAGCTTTGAGCAGAGCTTTTGGGGATCGGGGCTTTTGTGGATGATGCGATCGGCGGGGTAGGCGGAGTAGCTAACCCAGTAGCGATCAAAATCTCCGCTCAGTTCGCGCACCACCGGCCCCACCGCCAGCACATCCAGATCCGCAAAGAGGTAGCCATCCGCTGCGCCGAAGTAGCTATCGTCGATGTTGCGCCCTCCGATGATGGTCGCCTGCGCGTCGGCGGTGAAGGATTTGTTGTGCATGCGGCGGTTGGCCCGGGAGAAGTCGGTGATAAATCCCCACGCCCGCGATCCGCGATAGACGAAGGGGTTAAAGAGCCGCACCTCGATATTCTCATGATCGTGCAGGGTGATGAGGGTCTGATCGATCGAGCGGGTGGTGAAGTCATCGAGCAGCAGACGCACCCGCACCCCGCGCTCGGCGGCCTCTTGGAGCGCTCCAAAGAGCAGCATGCCGGTCAGATCGCCGCGCCAGATGTAGTACTGCACATCCAGAGTGCTCTCGCTCGCTTCAGCCAGCTCCAGACGGGTGATAAAGGAGCCCGCACCACTGGGCAGGGCGTAGATGCCCGATTTTTCCGGGTGGGCTTTGGCCAGCGGGGCGATGCTCTGACCCAGAGCTGTCTGGCGGCTCTCCTGGGGCGAGAGGGCGCTGGAGTGGGGACGATCGGCCAAAGAGGGGAGGCGCGCACAGCCACTCAGAAGCGCGATAAGCAGCAGAAGGATGAGCGTACGAATCTGGCCTATGATACCCTCCTCAATCTCTCGCTGATATAATGCCCAAAAATCTCTAAGGCGGCAACCAGAAGATGAAGCGGGTGGTGATTATCGGCGGTGGTTACGGCGGGACGAAGGCGCTCTCGGTGCTCGCCTCAAGCGGGGGGTGTGAGGTGGTGCTGATCGATCGCAACCGCTTTCACTACCGCCAGGCGGAGCTGCATGAGTTTATCGCTTCGGTGGTGCCCTTGGAGCGGGTGATGATTGATCTCGCGGCCTTTGCCCGCAAACTGGGCCCGCGTGCCGATTTTATCCACGCTTCGGTGGAGGCGATCGAACCGCAGGCGCAGCGGGTCGTGCTGCAAGAGGGCCGTACGCTCTGTTATGACGCGCTGATTGTGGCCACCGGTGCTTCAACCCATTTTCCCAAACAGATCGGCGGCATCGACGCGTTTGCCCGGGATATTAAAGAGTTTGCCGGTGCGTTTTATAACCGTCAGCGCTTTGAGGAGCTGCTGTTTCTGCGTCGCAAAAGCAGTCGGGTGGCGATTGGCGGTGCGGGGCTAAGCGGCGTGGAGATTGCCGCTGAGATGGCCCACCGGGCGCGCCGCTTGGGTCTGGGGCCAGAGGAGCTGACCGTTACGCTGATCGAACCGATGGCGACGGTTCTGCCGGGGATGGATCCGTTTTTGATCGAAGCGACCCAGAGGGCGCTTGATGCGCTCGGTGTCGAGCAGATTCATGGCCGTTTTATCACGCAGGTTGAGGCCGATCGGGTGGTGCTCACCGGCGAGAAGGCGCTTGCGTGTGATCTCTTTATCTTTACCGGCGGTGTGGTGCCCCGCCAGTCCCATCAAGCGGGCGTTCTGCCTCGAGGTGAGCGCGGCGAGGTGCTGATTGAGCCCACCTTGCAGGTGCAGGGGTTTGAGCGGATCTTCGCGGTGGGGGATGTTACGCAGCTATGCGATAGCAGCGGCCATCCTCAGCCCCCCACCTCCCAGACCGCCAAGCAGAGTGGCAAATGTGCCGCGCAGAATGTGCTGGCGCTTTTTCGGGGTGAAGCGCTTAAGCCCTG
>PWVP01000187.1 GCA_003561815.1 Campylobacterota bacterium
ACAGGCCAATCTGCTCGATCACGCCTGCCACCGGGGGGTTCTGGCGCTGGATGCGGGGGCGCTGGGTCCTTGTGAGGCGTGCGGGCGCATCGGCATGGAGGCGGCGATCGGCTATGCGCGCCGCCACCGGCTTAAACCGAAACTCCTGCACTACAGCACTTCAGCCGAAGCCACCGGCGATCGCAGCCGGGTGGTGGGGTACGGCTGCTATGGACTCTTTTAGAAAGGTGCCGATGTCTACTCAGAAGGATACCGAGAGCGCACCGCTTTTGGCGCGTCAGGCGCTGGAGCGCTACCTGTGCGATCAGCAGACACTACGCCCGCCTGAGGGGTTGGCAGATCGCTTTATGAGGCCCGGCGCCTCCTTTGTGACCCTGCACACCCGTAGTGATGGGATGCTTCGCGGCTGTATCGGATCGATTATCGCCCATCGTCCGCTTGCGGAGGACATTATCCAAAACGCCATCGCAGCGGCGGTGCGCGACCCCCGTTTTGCGCCGCTAAGCTGTGAGGAGCTTAGCACTGTCGCACTGGAGGTTTCAATCCTGAGCGCACCAGAGCCGCTGGCCTATGAGCAAGGGTCGCAGCTGCCTGAAAAGATCCGCCCCGGTGTGGATGGGGTGATTTTGCGCGATGGGCCCTACCAGGCCACCTTTTTGCCTTCGGTTTGGGGTCAGATTGAGGATCCGGTCTGTTTTCTGGAGAACCTCTGCCTAAAGGCGGGGCTGGATCGAAACGCGTGGCAGAGTGGGCGGCTGGAGGTGCTGACCTACCAGGCGCAGGTGCACAAAGAGCCCTATAAAGGCCCCTTTTAGAGGATATCGAGCATCTTTTTGGCCACCTGCTCGGCGTTCATCTCCGGGTAGAAGAAGTGGCGGATCCCGAGTGTGCGGGCTTTGGTCTGGATCGCACTCTGGCTTTTGGGTAGCGCGATGGCAAAGCCGGTTGCCTGGCTCTGCTCGCCAAAGCGGGCTTTAAACTGCTCATAAAGCAGCAGCGCATTGCTCCGTCCGGGCAGCTCATAGAGGCTGACAATCAGCTCAAAGGGCTCCTTTTCGTGCATCCTCATCAGAGCATCGGTGCTGGTGACGACATGCACCTTCAGCATCGGATCGACCTGCTCGATCAGGGTGCGAAGCCGGGGGATCTCGTAGTGATCGCTTCCGATCAGGGCGATGGGGATCTTGTGGGTGCGGGTGTACTCATCGAGATACTTGATCAGCTTTTTGAGCTTCTCTCCGGCCATTTTGACATCGACATTGGCCACATAGTACTTCAGGAAGGTTTTGCTGGAGAGGACCCCTTTGATATTGGCCTCCGAGAAGAAGTTCCGAATCGCCTCAGAGTGCTTGGCCCGCTGCCAAAGGGCGCGATCGAAGCGGTAGGCCAGCAGCCCTAACAGATCGCTTAGCTCATGCTTTAGATCGCTGCTTTTTTTGCGAAAAACCTCTTTAAACTCCTCGATATGGCTCTCCCAGATGGTCTGCATCTCCTTAGAGATCACATCAAGCCGCTCTTTGCTCTCGCTGATGGCGTGGACGGTGTCCACATGTCGGGCGTTCAGCTGCTTGAGCAGCTTTCTTTTCTCCTCTTTTGTGTCCGGGTCTTTGGCCAGCTTGAGCTCCTCTTTGGCGCTCTCAAGCTGGCTGGTGAGCGTACCCAGATTGCCCCGGAGCTGATCGAGTCTGGTTCGAAGCGTCTCAAACTCATCGCGAAGCTGCAGGTAGGGCACCTGCTTGAGCAGGAAAATATCCTCATAGATCGCCTCGATGCTGCCGCTGGTTTTGCGGGTAAAGGCCAGCTGAAGCTTCGCCCCCTTCTCCAGCTGCCAGCGCGCCTCTTTGAGCTTGTCGTTCTCCAGGTTGCTATCCAGTGCGCGAAACTGGTTGTAGGCGGTGTAGAGAAAGTCGCGCATCAGGGTGTAGTTTAGCCGCCGCTCGCCCGGACGCATATCGTCAGAGCCGTTCGCTTCGCTGGCAATCAGGTTAAAGTAGCTGTCAATCGCCTCGCTGACCCCCAGGGAGCTTTGCGGGTTTTTCGCCTGCTGGCGATCTTCGCGGTTGTCGGCAAAGGCGATCACCTGTTCCTCAAGGGTGCCAAGCGCCTCGCGGAGCCGATCGAGATCGATGGGCAGAGGAAGAATCGCATCGACACGGATTGAGCCGAGCTCCTTTTGGATCGCCTCTTTACTGCGGGCGGTGAGCACAATCACCGGAAAAGCGGGCACCTTCTGTTTGATGTAGGTGATAAACTTTAGATTGCCCAGCTCCGGCTTGTCCAGATTGGCGATGAGCAGATCGACATAGGCGTCCTTGAAGAGTCGAACCGACTCCTCAAAAGCGGCGCTGATGTAGCACTCATGAAAGCGCGCCTCGACGACCGAGAGCACCTCATCGAGTGTATCGAGATCGTTCTCCATATAGAGGACATTGAGCTCTTTTAACTCCATGAACCATCTACTCCTTTTGTAGCGCCTCTAGCCGCTCTTCGAGCAGGAGAAACTGCTCGATCTTCTCCTCTAGTGCGATCTTCTGGCTCTCGTAGCGGGCGCTTAAGGTGCTTAAGCCCTCCTCTTTGTAGCACTCCGGATCGGCCAGACACGCTTCAAGCGCCTTGATGGCGGCCTCTAGCGTATCAATCTCTGCTGGGAGGCTATCATAAAGTCGCTGTTCTTTGTAGCTGAGTTTCTTTGTTGTGGCTCTTTTTGCTGCCGGGGGTGGGGCGCTCTGGGCCGGTTGCGCATTGAAGCTCTCCTCCAGTGCAGCTATCTCCGCCATCTCCGATTCGCGATCGAGATAGGCGCTGTAGCCCTCAAAACTCTCCTCGATCGCCCCGTGGCCTTTGAAGATGAAGAGTTTTTGGGCGATTTTATCCACAAAGTAGCGATCATGACTCACAAAGAGCAGGGCGCCTTGAAAACTGGTCAGATACTCTTCGAGGATGTTGATGGTGGGGATGTCCAGATCGTTGGTGGGCTCATCGAGAATCAGACAGTCGTAACCGCGACTTAGCAGCAGCGCCAGGGCGACACGGTTTTTTTCGCCACCACTTAAGACCCCGATCTTTTTATCGAGAAACTCTTTAGGAAAGAGCCAGTTTTTCAGATAGCCGTACACATGCATATTACGGCCGCGCACCAGGATGCGATCGCCGCCGTTGGGACAGAAGGTTTCCAGGAGGTTTTTGCTCTCATCGAGCATCTCGCGGTGCTGATCGAAGTAGCCGATCGTAAACTCCCCGCGTTTGATTTTGCCCGCACTAGCGGGTAGAGTGCCTAGCAGAGCGCGCAAAAGGGTCGATTTGCCCGTGCCGTTTCGCCCGACGATGGCGATCTTATCCTGCTGCAAAATCCGGGTGCTAAAGTCGCTAATGAGCTCATTTTCGCCCAGCTTGACCTGTAGGTGTTCGATCTCAAAGAGCATCTTTTTGCGGTTGATGCTCTCATCGCGGTTAAAGGCCTTTTGTTCGCGCTCAAGCTGTACGCGCACCCGGCGGATGGCACCGGGGTTCTTTTTGGCCTCCTCTTTCATCTTTTTGATCCGCTCCACGCGGCCCATATTGCGTTTGACACGGGCTTTGACCCCGCGACTTAGCCACTCCTGCTCCTCTTTAAGCCGCTTGATAAGCACCTCGTGGGATTTGACCATGTG
>PWVP01000236.1 GCA_003561815.1 Campylobacterota bacterium
CGACTATATCGACGCGCTTCTGGAGAGCGTCACCGGGAGCCTGGAGCGGGGTGAGTCGGTGCGCATCCGGGATTTTGGGCGCTTTAGCCTCACGCGGGTGGGCCACCGTGAAGGGCGCAACCCCCAAACCGGTGATGCGATCGCCATCCCGGCCCATCAGCAGATCACCTTTCATCCGGCCAAGGCGCTCGCCGATGGGGTTAACGCCCACTACCACCATCTCGCCCCCCGGCTGATTGAGGCGCGCGCCTGGGAGGAGGATAGCGACTGTACGCTCTCGCGCTATCTCATCTGGATAATCGGCGGCCTGATTGTGCTGCTGCTTTTGGCGATTGGCACCTACCACTGGATGAGCACCCCGCCTGAGCCGGCGGCCATCACCCAGCCAGCACCGACGACACCGCCTGAGCCTACACCCCAGCCCGCTCCAGAGCCCGAACCCGAACCGACACCCCAGCCAGAGCCCAAGCCTGAGCCTGAAGCAGCCCCTAAACCCGAAGCGACCATCGAGCCCGAACCCCAGCCGCCGGTGGCGCCTCCGGCGGTCATCACGCCCGATCGGCACCGGGTTAGCGCAACCGATAATCTCTGGAAAATCTCAGAGCACTACTGGCTGGATGCCACCCTCTGGCCGGCCATCTACGGCCACAACCGCTTTTTGGACGATCCCGATCTGATCTATGCAGGAGCCGTTCTTAGATTGCCCCAGCGCCCCGAACCGGTCCACGCACCCCAGCGACTTCAGCTGGAAGAGGACTTTATCCGCGCCTATGAGGCCTACCTGCGCCACGAGAAGAAGAGTCAGGCACTCTGGCTGCTCTATATCGGTCACCGCAAATATGGCCTCTTTAGCGATATCGGCACCCATGAGGCGATCGCGGCCAACCACCGTGCGATTTTGCTCAAGCTTTTAGATTAAGCTCAGAACAGTCCGAGACAATAGGGAGCCCAACCTAAGGAGCGTGTGATGATAGAGCGATTTTGCAAACTAAGCGTCGGCTACAAGAGTGCCATCCTAATGGTCGCAGCGGCAGTGGTGGTGCTGCTTATGGCCTGGATCGGGATGCAGCTCTATCTCGCCTCCGCTCGAGAGGAGGCCTATACCCAGGTGGCCCAAAACCTCCAGGGTGCCTTTGAGCGCCAGCAGGAGGCCAAGGGGGCGATGATGCTCTCGACCGCTTTGGCGATGGCACAGAGCGATACGGTACACGAGGCGCTGCTTAGCCGTGAGCGCACAGCGGTGCTCGCCTTTTTAGAGCGAAGCGCCCGGGATCTGGCCGCACACACCGAGATCGCCGGTGCGCAGTTTCATATCCACACCGATGAGGTGCGCTCCTTTCTGCGCCACTGGCGCCCCGATCGTCACGGTGACGATCTGAGCGATTTTCGCCACACCATCAACGCCGTCGCACGCAGCCGAGAACCGGTTGTGGCGGTAGAGATCGGTGTGGCGGGGCTGACGCTGCGCGCCATCGCACCGATACTGCAAAACAGTCGCTATCTGGGCTCAATCGAGTTTATCGAGGGGTACGGCTCGGTCGCGATGGAGCTGGCAGAACAAGAGATCGCGCTTCTGACGATGATGGATGGCGATCTGGCCCGCCCCGGACAGGAGGGGACGCGCATCGGAGAGTACCTGAGCGATCAGAGCCATATCGACGCCCGGGTGCTCGCTATCGCCCAGAGGCTCGATCTAAAGCTGCTGCGCGAGCGCGGGGCCATGGCGGCTGAGGGGTATCTTTTTATCGCGGCACCGGTGGTGGACTTTAGCGATCGCGAGGTGGGGCTGGCTCTGCTGGCACAACCGCTTGAGATCGTCGAGGCACAGGTGCGCGAAGCGGAGGGGCTCATCTACATCTTCTTCGCCCTCTCGGCCGCACTGGTGGCGGTGCTTCTGATCGCGTCACTGGGGGTCAATCAGCTGATGATGGTTCGCCCCTCTGTGCGGGCGATCAAAGAGGTCTTTACCGGCACCGAGGAGGTCAATGCCGCCAGCGCGCAGATCGCCGATGCGGCCACAACGCTGGCCGATAGCGCCACGCAGCAGGCCTCCAGTGCAGAGCAGATCAACGCCACCACCCAGCAGGCGGCCAGCTCCAATCAGCACACCGCCACCCAGGCCCAGAAGGCCGACACCCTGGCCAAAGAGGCCGACCGTGCCGCCAAAGAGGGGGGTGAAAAGCTCCAGAGCCTGAACGGCTCCATGGTGCGCATCACCGAATCGAGTGAGCGGATTGCAAAAATCATCAAGACCATCGATGAGATCGCCTTTCAGACCAACCTGCTCGCGCTGAATGCCGCCGTGGAAGCGGCTAGAGCGGGCGAGCACGGTCTGGGCTTTGCGGTGGTGGCCGATGAGGTGAAAAACCTCGCCACCCGCGCCTCAGAGGCGGCGCGTGAGACCGCTTCGATTATCCAGGAGGCGATCGAGCAGATCCGCGAAGGCAGCCGCATCACCAAAGAGACCGATCACGCCTTTGAGGTGATCTTACAGAAGGTCAACGAGACCGCCTCGCTGATCAGCCAGATTGAGGCGGCCACCCAGGAGAACGCCCAGAGCATGCAGCAGATCTCTGAGGCGATGAACACCATTGACGAAGCGGTGCAGCAAAACGCCGCCACCAGCGAAGAGGCGGCTGCGGCCAGCGAGGAGCTCAGCGCCCAGACCGCCACCATGAACGAAAGCATGCGGCGGGTGGCCGCACTGATCGGCTACGACCCCGACAGTGGCGAAAGTGTCACCAAAAGAAACATTGCTCAGATCCCGCCTGCGCGCCACAGAGACGATGAGACGGATGAGTAGTTACTAATAGTAACACTATTTTAAAAACTGGATTACTTTTGGTAACACGCATGGGTGTATTGGGGGGAGGTTTGGCTACACTTTCTTCAAACAACCACTGTTAAGGGAGCAAACCATGTCATTTCTGCAGAGCTACGAAGCCCATGTTAAAGAGCGTGAAGCGGCGGGTGTTCCACCGCTTCCTCTGGATAAGGATCAGTGTGCCGATCTAATCGAGCTGATCAAAAAGGGGGAAGGGGATGTTGAGGCGCTTAAGACGCTTCTGTTTACCCGCGTCAGCCCCGGCGTGGATGATGCCGCCTATGTGAAGGCCGCCTTCCTGAATGATATCGTCCAGGGTAAGGTCAGCTGCGCCATCTCCAAAGCTGAGGCGATCACCGCTCTGGGCAAGATGATTGGTGGCTACAATGTCAAGCCGCTCATCGATGCACTGGCGATCGATGAGGTGGCGGCACTTGCCGCCGATCAGCTCAAGCACACCCTGCTGGTCTATGACTACTTTAACGATGTGGCCGATCTGGCTAAATCCAACGCCCACGCTAAGGCGGTGCTCGAAAGCTGGGCCAACGCCGAGTGGTTTACCGCCAAGCCCGCCCTGCCGGAGAAGATGACCCTGACAGTCTTTAAGGCGCCGGGCGAGACCAACACCGACGACCTCTCCCCTGCGAGTGAAGCCTTTACCCGCAGTGATATCCCGCTGCACGCGCTGAGTATGCTCACCGGCAAGATGCCCGATGGGATTGCACAGATTGCCAAGATGCGTTCTGAGGGTAAATCGATCGCTTTTGTGGGCGATGTGGTCGGCACCGGTAGCTCCCGCAAATCCGGCGTCAACTCCGTACAGTGGCACATGGGTGAAGATATCCCCGGCGTGCCCAACAAGCGCACCGGCGGGGTGGTGATCGGTGGCGTGATCGCACCCATCTTCTTCTCCACCTGTGAGGACTCCGGCGCGCTGCCGATTCAGTGCGATGTGAGCGATCTGGAGACCGGTGATGAGATCACCCTCTACCCCTATCAGGGCAAAGTTGAGAAAAACGGCCAGTGTGTCGCCGAGTTCAAGCTCACCCCCAACACGCTGGCCCAGGAGGTTCAAGCCGGTGGCCGGGTCAACCTCATCGTAGGCCGTGGCCTGACCAACAAAGCCCGCGAAGCGCTCGGTATGGAGCCGGAGAATATCTTCACCAAGCCTGAGCAGCCCGAAGATGATGGCAGCGGCTACACACTGGCGCAAAAGATGGTGGGCAAAGCGTGCGGCCTTAAGGGGGTGCGCCCGGGGATGTATGTGGAGCCGGAGATTCTCACCGTGGGTAGCCAGGACACCACCGGAGCCATGACCCGCGATGAGATTAAAGAGCTGGCCGCACTGGGCTTTGGGGCCGATCTGGTGATGCAGAGCTTCTGTCACACCGCCGCCTACCCCAAGCCTTCAGACATCAAGCTGCACCATACGCTGCCGCACTTTATCACCAGCCGTGGCGGGGTGAGCCTGCGACCGGGTGATGGGGTGATTCATAGCTGGCTAAACCGCATGGTGCTGCCCGATACCGTCGGCACCGGTGCCGATAGCCACACCCGTTTTCCCATCGGCATTAGCTTCCCCGGTGGTTCGGGTCTGGTCGCCTTTGCGGGTGTAACCGGCTCTATGCCGCTGAGTATGCCCGAAAGCGTACTGGTGCGCTTTAAAGGCAAGATGCAGCCGGGAATCACCCTGCGCGATCTGGTCAACGCCATCCCCCATGTGGCGATCCAAAAGGGGCTTCTGACCGTCGAGAAGAAGGGCAAAAAGAACATCTTTAACGGCCGGATTCTTGAGATCGAAGGGCTGCCCGATCTGAAAGTCGAGCAGGCGTTTGAGCTCTCCGATGCCTCAGCGGAGCGAAGCGCCGCAGCGTGTACGGTACGCCTGAACAAAGAGCCGGTCATCGAGTTTACCAAGAGCAATGTCAAGCTGCTCGAGGCGATGCTGGAGGCGGGCTATGAGGATAAGCGCACCATCCAGCGCCGGATTGATAAGATGAAGGCGTGGCTGGATAACCCCACCCTGATGGAGCCCGATGCCGATGCGAAGTATGCTGAGGTGATCGAGATCGATCTCGATCAGATCAAAGAGCCCATCATCGCCTGCCCCAACGATCCGGACGATGTGGCGACCCTGACCGAGGTGCTCAAAGATGGCAGCCGTCCACAGCAGATCGATGAGGTGTTTGTGGGCAGCTGTATGACCAACATCGGCCACTACCGTGCGCTGGGCGAGGTGCTCAAAGGCGAAGGTCAGGTACCGACGAAGCTATGGGTGGTGCCGCCCACACGCATGGATGAGAAGCAGCTCTTTGAGGAGGGGTACTACAGCCTCTTTGGCGCAGCGGGTGCGCGGGTGGAGATGCCCGGCTGTTCGCTCTGTATGGGCAACCAGGCACAAGCGGCCAAAGGCGCGACCGTCTTTAGCACCAGCACGCGAAACTTCAACAACCGGCTGGGCAAAGAGACCAAAGTCTACCTTGGCAGCGCAGAGCTGGCGGCGGTTGTGGCGATGCTGGGCAAGATCCCCACGCCCGAGGAGTACAACCAGATTGCGACCACCAAGATTGCCGGCAAAGAGCTGGAGGTGTACCGCTATCTCAACTTCCACGAAATCGAAGGCTATCAGCTCGACGAACAGCACTAATCCTCCGGTGCGGCGACACTCTCGCCGCACCACTCTTCACACACCCTGCCCACCCTATAGCCACCCGATTAAAGCCCTGCAGTGATAAAATGAAATGACTTAAGATGGGGGTTGTCATGGGTCTTAACAGCCTAAGAACCAGAATGGTTCTGATTGCGGCGGGTCTTCTGCTTTTAACCGGTCTTTTATCGCTGATCTTCTTTGAGCGGATTGCCGATCACATCAGCACGCAGCTGAGTAGCGACTTCTCCTCTCAGCATGTGCTCTGGCAAAAGGAGCGCATCGGTGGGGTGATCAACCGGGAGCTCGCCCTTGCACAGAAGATGGTGGACTCCATGCCGATTCGCCGCTGGCTAATGGCGGATGATGATGAGGCGATCGCGGCCGAGGCGGCTTTAGAGCTGGAGAGCTTTCGTCGCCTGTTTGATGCCCAAAGCTACTTCGCCGTCCCCACCCGAAGCCAGAACTACTACTTCGCCGATGAGCCGCAGACCAAACCGCCGCTCATCAAGCAGCTCGATCGGGATCTCTCCGAAGATAGCTGGTACTTCTCCACCCTCAAACGCGGTGCGCCGATCAATATCAATATCGATGTCAACCACAAGCTTCAGACCACCCGTGTCTGGTTTAATCTGCTCGCCTACGAAGAGGAGGAGGTTATCGGTATTATCGGTACCGGCCTGGAGCTGACCGACTTTATCGCCGATCTGATCGCCTCACCCGAAGCGGGGGTGGAGACGATGCTGCTCTCTTCGGATCTGGCCGTAACCGCCCATGAGGATCCAGAGCTCATCACCTTCAACCTGCTCAGCCGCGAAGAGGAGGAGATTATCCGAATCAACGATCTGCTCGATAGCAGCGCCGATCAGCACGCTTTAGAGGAGGCGTTTAAGAGGCTGCGCAACCATGAGGCGCAGACCATCACGCTGCAGGTACAGAAGGCGGGCACCCCCCATATCCTCTCGGCGGCCTGGCTACCGGAGATTGAGTGGTTTGCCCTTACACTGGTGGATAGCCGCCACCTCTACGGCAGCCGTGAGTTTATCCAGCTGGCCCTGATTATGGGGGGAGCGCTCGTGGCCGTGGTGGTGCTTTTGGGGCTCTTCTTTAGCCATCTGGTGCTCTCACCGCTCAACTTTATCGCCCGCGCGGCCGATCGGATTGCCGGTGGGGCCTACCACACCCGCCTCAACCTCACACGAAAAGATGAGATCGGGATGCTCGGCAGCGCCTTTGATCACATGAGTCAGACGGTCGAGGAGCACACCCGAAACCTGGAGCAGAAGGTTCAAGAGCGCACCCTCTCGCTCAAAGAGGCCAATAGCCGCCTCAACGAATCGATCGCCTATGCCGGCCTTATCCAATCTTCGCTGCTGCCCAGCCAGGCGCGAATGGCCAACCGCTTTGGGGAGCAGATGGTGATCTTTAAGCCCAAAGATCAGGTCGGCGGCGATCTCTACCTGCTCTTTGAGAGTCCGGAGGGGAGCCTGCTGGGGTTGGCGGACTGTACCGGTCACGGTGTGGCGGGGGCGATGATGACCATGACGCTGCACGCCACCTTGACCCAGCTGACTCAGGAGATGGGGCTGGCCCATCCGGCCAGGCTGCTTGGTGCGCTCAACAACCGGATGCGCACCAACCTCAACAGCGAAGAGAAAAGCCGCATGGACAACGGGCTGGAGATGGGGCTGGTCTTTATCGATCGCCGCGCACAGACGCTCCGTTTTGCCGGTGCGCGCGTCGGACTCTATCGCATCCAGAACAAAAAGCCGATCCGCCAGCGCGGCGATCGCCAGAGTCTGGGCTACCGGCGCACTTCGCAGGATTTCCTCTTTCATGAGGAGGCGTTTAAGATCGAGCCAGAGTGCACCTACCTGATGCTCACCGACGGTCTTTTGGATCAAAGCGGCGGCGAAAAGGGGCTCCCCTTTGGGGTGCGGCGCTTTAATGCCCTTTTGGCCACCCTGGATCCCCTCCCCCTGGCCAAACAGCAGGCCCATATCGAGGCAGCATTAAGGGAGTTTCAGGGAGAATACCCCCAAAGGGATGATATTACCCTCGTCGCCTTTCGAAACCCCAAAGCAGAGGAGTAGAGGATGCCCCAAGAGGATCAAAGCGCTCTTTTCAGGCTTCGCCAGAGTCTGGATGAGCAGAAGATTATGCTCTGTTTCAATGGGCCGCTTAACCGCAGTCTGATTGAGGAGATCGGCACCGCTTTGCGTAAGCATCTGGAGAGCGAGGCGCTCAGTCGCAGCACCGTGGGGGATGTCTTTTCAGTCTATATCGAGCAGACCCAGAACATCCGAAACTACGCAGCCAAAAACGCCCGTGATGCCCAGGAGGAGTTTCTGTTTAACTCCGCGATTGTGGTGATCCAAAGAGAGAACGGCGCGTATGCGATCAGCTCGGGCAACACCATCCGAGCGTGCGACTTCGCACCGCTGGCTGAGCAGCTTGATGCCCTTCAGAAGATGGATAAGGCGCAGCTCAAAGCCCACTACAAAACGATTCTTAAGGCCCCCAGCGATGGCGAGAGTGCGGGGCTGGGGCTGGTGAGCATGGCGCGGGTGGCCAGTGGCCCTATCGGCTATGACTACCGTCCGACAGAGGAGGGGTACGGCTTTTTTAGTCTTAAAGTTGAGATTGAGGGGGGAAAATAATGGAGTCAATCATACGAGAAGCGGGCAGCTCAACGCCCTACATCGCATTCGATCCCGATAACGGTGTGCTCCAGATCAAGGGTGAGAGCTATCCGGAAAACGCCCTTGGTTTTTATGAGCCGATCGTCGAGGCGATCGAGGACTATCTGCGTACACCCGAGAGCACACTTGAGATTACCCTGGCCCTCTCCTACATGAACACCAGCAGCATCAAAGCCATGATGGATATTCTCGATCTGGCCGATGATGCCCACCAGGCCGGTGCGCGGGTGCAGGTGATCTGGTATCACGACCCCGAAGATGACCGATCGCTGGAGGTGGCTGAGGAGTTTTGTGAGGATCTCAAGCTCCCCTTTAAAACCGTCGCCAAGAGTCTGGATGAGCTCTAACGAGAGCGCCGAAGAACTTCTGCGGCTTCAGGAGGAGAACCAGAAGCTCAGCCGCCAGATTGAGAAGCTCGCACGCATTAGCGATCGGCTCCAGGCCAAGCACAACGAGACGATGCAGAGCTTCAACGCTCAGCTGCAAGAGCAGGTGCATAAAGAGGTCAAAAAACGGCTCGCACTTGAGTACGCCAGAGAGCAGGAGCAGGCGCTTCTGATTCAGCAGAGCAAGTCCGCCGAGCTTGGGCACATGATCGGCGGAATCACCCATCAGTGGAAACAGCCGCTTAACGCCATCGGTCTGATTGCCCAGGATCTGATCGATGAGATGGATAACAACCTGCTCGATCGCCCCACCCTTGTTCAGCGGGTGGAGGAGATTTTAGGCCAGCTGCAGTTTATGAGCCAGACGATCGATGATTTTCACAACTTCTACCGCCCCAGCCGCGCCCAACACCCCTTCTCACCGGCTGAGGCGATCGCCTCGGTACTCGGCCTGATTCAGGCCCAGATGATGAGTGCGCGCATCGAGGTCCAGACCGATCTGCAGCCTGAGGTGCAGACGATGGGGTGGGCCAGCGACTTTAAACAGGTGATTCTCAACCTGATCACCAATGCCAAAGACGCCTTTATTGAGCGCGATGCGACTGAGCGCACCCTGACACTCCGGCAATCAAGCAGCGCCGATCAGACCACCCTCACCCTCTGTGATACCGCCGGAGGGATCGACGATGCGCTACTGCCCGATGCACTCTTTGAGCCCTTCACCTCCTCTAAAAAGAGCGGAAGCGGCATCGGCCTCTCAATCGCGCACACCCTGATTGCGCGCGTTGGCGGCACCCTGAAGGTGGAAAACCGCGATCGCGGCGCCTGTTTTACCATCACCCTCCCCCGCCTTTAACGAAAACAACCACCCTCACAGAAACCTTTCACGCAAACTTCACAAATGTGTGAGAAGATGCTTCAGCGAAGTAAAAGTTGCATAGGCTACAATTTCAAATCTTTCGACCCAAAGGGATATAATGGAGTATCAACTGAAGAATGCTTTAGGTTATCAGATCGCCCTGACCGCACTGATGGTGCGGCACGAGTTCGGGCGCCGCATCGCACACCTCAAACTCGCCTCCGAGCAGTTTGGCATTCTCTGTCTTATTAAAGAGCACCCCTCTTTAACCCAGACCGAAATCGCACAGATGCTCTGCAAAAACAAAACCACCGTCACCCGCATGATGGACTCCCTGGTTAAAAAGGGGCTCATCACCAAGGAGTGGAACCGTGAAGATCGCCGCACCCAGCGCATCGAGATGACCGATCAGGGGCGCGAAACCCTCGAAGCGGCCCTTCCAATCGCCAGCGCCATGGCCGCCGACCTGCGCAAGCTTGTTAAAGAGGAGCACGCAGAGGTGGTGCTTGAGGCGATGGATAAGATCCAGTTTTACTGCCAGAAACGCTCCTATAAGAGTATCACGAAAGAGAGCTGATGGGCCGTCCGCTTATCGGCCTACTGGCCCTGCTACTAGGAGCGCTTGCGCTCTCAGCGCAGCAGGCGCCAGCTCTGGTGGCCACCGATACGGTGCGATCGGGCACCATCAATCCCCTGAGTCACTATGTCGGCACCCTGCACTTTCACGCCCTTTCGGATGTGGCCAATGAGAGCGCCGGGGCGGTCAGCCAGATCGCTGTTCAAGCCGGTGACACGGTTAAAGCCAATCAGGTGCTCGCGGTGCTTGATAGTGCCATCCTGGAGGCGACAATCGCCGCCACTCAAGCGGAGTTTATCCAGGCGAGCGCCTCTGCCAAGCAGGCCGATCGCGATCTGGCTCGGCACGAGCGACTCTATGAACAAAACAGCATCTCCGCACATCAGCTTGAGCAGGAGCGGCTCAAAGCACAGCAGCTAAACGCCCAGGCCGATCGCGTCGCCGCCAACCTCAAAGCGCTCGAGATTGAGCTTCAAAAGCGCACCATCCGCGCGCCCTTTGAGGGGGTGATCACCGCGCGCCACACCCAAAAGGGGGAATGGCTTAGCGTCGGTGCAACTGTCGCGACGCTGGCCCAGCACCACCCGATGGAGGTGCTTATCCATGTCAGCAGCCGCGATCTCGCACTTTTAGAGCCTAAGCAGTCGCTTCCGGTGCGCATCCAGGATCGACAGCTCACCGGAACGGTGGCGGGGATTATCCCCCTGGCCGATGCGAGCAGCCGCACCTTCCCGGTGCGCATCCGTATCGAGCTTCCCGATGGGCTTACGGCCGCCCAGGGCATTCAGGCCGATGTGGGCATCCCGCAGCCAATTGAGAAAGAGGCGCTTTTGGTCCACCGCGATGCGATCATCACCCGCTTTAATCAGCAGGTGGTCTTTGCGGTGATAGACGATCAGGCCCAGATGATCCCGGTGGAGGTGGTGGGCAGCGACGGTCTTTTAAGCGCTGTCAAGGGGCCGCGTCTTGAGGCGGGCATGGCGGTGATCACCCGGGGCAATGAGCGGATCTTTCCCAATCAGCCGGTCAAGGTACAGCCCTGATGGATGAAAACCGCCCGCAAGGCGCACTTGGCGGCATTGTCCAGTTTGCCATCAGCCGCCCGGTGGCGGTAACGGTTGGCTTGATTTTGATCCTGCTCTTTGGCGGGATTGGGCTTAGCCAGCTTCCCCAGCAGCTCACCCCCAATGTCACCAAACCCGAGATCTCAGTTAGCACCAGCTGGAGCGGGGCGACCCCCTATGAGATTGAGCGCGAGATTATCGAGCCGCAACAGCGGGTGCTCAAAAACATCGAGGGGCTAGAGGAGTATGAGGCGACCGCCCGAAACGGACGGGGGCGCATCACCCTCCGCTTCGAGCTGGGCACCGATCTGCAAAGCGCCTTTCTCGATGTCTCCAACAAAGTCAACGAGGTGCGCGGCTACCCCGAAAATGTCGATCGCCCCGTCATCCGCGCCAGCGGCGAGACCGCCTCTCCGGTTATCTGGATGATGGTACAGACCCTGGAGGGTAACGATCGGCCCGTTTCAACCTATCAAACCTTTTTAGAGGATTATGTCTTAGAGCATCTGGAGCGGGTTGAGGGGGTCAGCGAGCTCTTCGTCCGTGGTGGCGTAGCTCAAGAGCTGCATGTGATGCTCGATCCGATGCGGCTGGCGGCGCACGGCCTGACGGTTGATCAGGTTGTCAACACCATCCAGCGGGAGAATATCGACATCTCAGCAGGCACCTTCGATCTGGGCAAGCGAAACTACCGTGTGCGCACCGCCGGGCGGTTTGAGAGCGGCGAAGCGCTCGAACAGCTGGTGCTCACCAGCGATGGTCAGCGGCGGGTCTTGCTGGGTGATGTCGCCCGCGTCGAGCCCGGCTACGCCACCCCACGGGGGCTGGGGCTCTTTCTGGGTGAGCCTGGCGTCGCGATCGGGGTCCGGCCCGATGCCACCGCCAATGTCGTCGAGATGACCAACCGTGTCGAGGCGGTGGTCAAGCAGCTCAATGAGACCCTCATGGCGCCTGAGGGGCTCCACATCCTCTGGGCCTTCGATCAGCGCCCCTACATCCTGGGCGCCATCGATCTGGTCAAACAGAATATCGCGATCGGCGGACTCCTGGCGGTGATGGTGCTGCTTGTTTTCTTGCGCGCCATCACCCCCACGGCGGTGGTGGCCATCGCCATTCCCATGAGCATTATCGGCACCTTTATTGTCCTCTACGCCATGGATCGCACCCTCAACATCATCTCCTTAGCGGGGATCAGCTTCGCGGTGGGGATGCTTGTCGATAGCGCCATCGTGGTGCTGGAGAATATCGATCGCCACCGCCTGATGGGCAAACGCTACGCCCAAGCAGCACTGGATGGCACCCAGGAGGTGTGGGGCGCGCTGGTGATCTCGGCACTCACCACCATCGCGGTCTTTGCCCCCATTATCTTTTTAGAGGATGAGGCGGGGCAGCTCTTTAGGGATATCGCTATCGCGGTCACCTCCGCCGTGAGCTTCTCGCTCTTTATCTCCATCTTCGCCATCCCGATGCTCTGGCGGCAGATGATGCGCCTAAGCGGCAAAGACACCCACGAAGCGCGCACCCAACCGAGCCTGGCGCAGCGTATCGGCGGGCGTTTATCCGCCTTCTTTATGGCGCTGGTGGGGGCCAGCCTTAAAAGCCACTTGAGCCGTCTGGGTACGGTCTTTGGCCTTGTGGGGTTTGCCCTAATCAGCGCCTGGTTGTTGATGCCTAAAATGGAGTACCTGCCCGAGGGCAATCGCAACATGGTCCAAAACATCTTCATCCCGCCGCCGGGGCTCTCCTATAGCGAGATTGAGACGATTGGCCACACCCTCTTTGAGCAGGTGATGCCCTATGTGGGGGAGGATAAGGATGGCTATCCGGCGATCGCGCGCAGCTTTTTTATCGGCTCGCAGGACTTTATGTTTATGGGGGCGGCCACCGTGGATGACGATCGCGCCGCAGAGCTCATCCCCCTCTTTCGCCCGATCGTCAACTCCATTCCGGGGATCAATGCCATCACCCGTCAGGCGGGGGTGTTTGAGCGGGGACTGGGCCAAAGCCGCAGCATCGATGTGGATATCAGCGGAGGCAGCATGGAGGATCTTGCTGAGGTGGCCGGTGGGCTCTTTGGACAGATTCGCCAGGGGCTAGAGGGGGCACAGGTCCGGCCGGTTCCCTCTTTGGATATGCTCTATCCGGAGGTGACCCTCCTGCCTAAAGCCGATCGCCTCCGCGCGGCGGGGATGGATACCCGATCGCTAGGTATCGCCGCAGATGTCCTGCTCGATGGGCGAAAGGTGAGCGAGTTCCCCTCCGATGGGGCTAAGCAGATCGATATCATCCTCAGAAGCAGCGACGGTCTCGTCCAGAGCCCTGAAGCGCTCTCGCGTGCACTGATAGCCACCCCTCAAGCGGGGGTTCTTCCCCTCTCCGAGCTGGCACACCTCAGGCTCGATCACGGCGTGACGCAGATTCGCCACTTTCAAGGCCAGCGCCCCCTGACGCTTCGCATCTCACCGCCGGAGAGCATCACC
>PWVP01000166.1 GCA_003561815.1 Campylobacterota bacterium
GGGCGGCGTATCATCGCCCATCGAGCCGGTCGCCTCTTTGCCCGTCTCGGCCATCGGCTTGATCACCATCTCGATCACCTCATTGCTGATGTGATGGTAGCGCTGAAAGGGGGTGAGCTGATCGCCTAGCTCGATCGGTGTGACAAACTGCGCATCGATAAACTCCTGCAGATAGTGCATCTTCGCATTGAGCCAGTCGGTGTAGGGCTGCGACTCTTTCAGGTAGGTGTTGATCTCCTCGTGTTTGAGCACCGCGCTAAACTTCAGATCCACCGCAATCATCTGACCGCTCTGCAAACGCCCGCGCTCCTTGATCTCCTCGGGCTGAAAATCGAGTACACCATACTCGCTTGAGATTAAGATCCGATCGTCGTGGGTGAGAATATATTTGGCCGGGCGCAAGCCGTTTCGATCCAGCACACAGCCGATATAGCGGCCATCGGTCATGCTCACCGCCGCCGGGCCATCCCACGCTTCGTGGTAGGTGGAGCTGTACTCATAAAAGGCGCGCAGCTGCGGATCCATATGTGGCGCATTCTGCCAGGGCGCGGGGATCAGTCCGCGAGCCGCCTTAAAGAAGTCCGTGCCGTTGATCAGCATAAACTCCAGCACATTATCCAGACTGGCGCTATCGCTCACCCCCTCTTGTAAAATCGGCAGGATGCGCCCTAGCTCCTCCTCGCTAAAGACCGCACTCTTCATCACCGCACTCTTGACCGCCATGTTGTAGCGGTTGGCCTCCACGGAGTTGATCTCACCGTTGTGTGCCAGGGCGCGAAAGGGCTGCGCCAATCGCCAGCGCGGCAGGGTATTGGTCGAGAAGCGCTGATGAAAGAGGGCAAAGGCGGTCGCGAAATCCTCATCGGCCAGGTCGGTGTAGAACTCCTCGATATGGGTGGGCATCACCAGCCCCTTATAGCAGATGGTGCGGCTGCTAAAGGAGGGGATATAGAACTCAGGCACCTTCTTAAAGTGGTGCTCGAGCTCTTTTCGCGTCAGGTAGAGCAGCTGCTCGAACCGTTTGGTCGCAATCAGCGAGGCGGGCACGATAAACGCCTGCACAATCAGCGGCAAGGTCTTGATCGCCAGCTCGCCTAGCGCATGGGTGTCAATCGGCACCTCGCGGAAAAAGAGCACACGCAGATCGTTTCGCGCACAAAACTCCCGCACCGTCTCCTTCTGCGCCTCTTCGGTCAGAAACAGCATCCCCACTGCGAAGCGATCGGGCAGATCGACACCGGCTTTGAGGGCCACCTTCTTCATAAACCCTTCGGGCATCGCAAAGAGGAGGCCGCTGCCATCGCCGCTTTTGCCATCGGCGGCAATCGCTCCACGGTGGATCATCCGGCTAAGCGCCGTGATGGCATCTTTGGTAATACGATAAGAGGGGGTGTTGTTGACACTGGCTAAGAGCCCAAATCCGCAGTTATCTTTTTCGAGAGTTAAACGATCCATGTGAAGCCTTTTGCTATATTGCTTGGTTTGATAAACGCAGGTAAAACTGGAGTTTCATTATAGCCAGAAAGGGGTAAGCACGATTCGATGCAGGGTTTTATCCTCAATCTGCGCCGCCACCGAGAAGAGGATCTGATTGTCACCGTGATAACATCCCAGGCGCTTATGACGCTCTATAGGTTTTATGGGGCGCGTCATAGCCCCATAGCGCTGGGTCATAAGGTGGACTTTGTGGCTGAGCGCACCCCTTTTCAAATGGGACAGATGCGCCATGTCGCCCACTTAGGGTGGGGCTGGCTGGCCGATCTCAGCCGTGTGCGGGTGTGGCAACAATTTGTGCAACTTCTTTTTCAACATCTAAAAGGTGCCCAAATTTTAGACAGTTTTTATTACGAACTTCTCGAAAAAGCGGCCGAAAAACTGCCGGTTCAAAACCCCAAGCGGGTGCTACTGGAGAGCTACATCACCCTTTTGGAGTACGAGGGGCGGCTTCATAGCGATCTTGACTGCCTAGTGTGTGAAACGCCGATAAAGGAGGAGCAGGTGGCCCTGGCCCGCGCATTTGTGCCCGCCCACAGTGCGTGTCTCTATGCCGAAGGGTTTGATCGCGATCAGATTGTGCGGCTGTTTGAGACCAAAGAGAGTCTACTGATGGATGATGAGCAGATCGAGCGACTCTGGCGCGTGGTGGGAGAGGGGTTTTAAGCGGTCCGATCGGGCGATCGGACCTTTTAAAGAAGCGCTTACCAGCCGATGGCGAAGCTCACCATATGGCGGCGATCGGCATCCTGGCCGCTGTAGGCGCCCAGCTCCTCGGCATAGGTCGTATAGGCCAGACGCACGACAGATAGGCGCACATCAAAACCGGCACTCATATGCCCCTGATAGAGGCCCGCTTGCAGATTGAGGGTCGAGAGCCAGTTATCGAGCACCTGCAGATCCGCCCCCATCCGGGTGCGTTTTAGGTAGCTGCTATCCTCGTAGCCACCGGTCAGATCCACATAGTCTGCCGCAAACCGCACCCTCGAAAAGAAGGCGCGATCGGGGTAACTCAGGGTGTAGGCACCGCCCACATTGACGGTCATGGGGATCTCGCGCACCCCCTCTGAGATGCCGCCGATATTGAGCACACTCACCCCGGCACTCATCTCCGGCGTGACATTGTAGATGGCACCCAGATCGACCACCGTATCGGTCCCCTCATTGATGTAGCCCCGATCGTCCATGTAGTCATAGACATCATCCGCATTGGAGAGCTCATCGATCTCAGAGGCGCTCAGCCCCATATCCATAGCGCCATAGCGGATCACCTTCACCGCACCCCCGACGGAGAGATCGTTCATGGTGTAGTTACCCACATCCACACCGCCTAGATCGTACGAGAGGCCGAAGATGCCGCCTGCCAGCGCCAGACCATTCACCTCCAAAATCCCCTCGGGGCCAAAGCCCTGATGGGGGCGCATATCCAGATCCAGCGAGGCGAGTGCGCCGACACTAAAGGCGATCTTGTCAAACTTGCGACTCACACTGGAGTAGTTGTTGTAGCTGATATGGTTGTTTTTGCCGGTGTATTTGTCCAAAACATCGGAGGTCTCCTCGGAGCCATCGGCATCGGAGAGATCATCGGCAAAGTCCAAAATATCCTGATTGATGCTCGCGGTCATATTGAGGATATCCACCTCCCAGCCGTACGCCTGCGGAATACGCGATAGCCCCGCCGGGTTGTGAAAGACCGAGCTGCCCAGGCCGCCCACGGCGACATTGGCGCCCCCCATCCCCATGATGCGGGGATCTTTATAGAGCTGCGGGTAGGCGTAGTTGGCCGCCTGAAGCGCCGAGGCGGCAAAGAGGGATCCGGCTGCAATGGTCAGTAGTTGTTTTTTCATCATCATCCCCCTTGGTCATCTTTCTTCGAGAAAGCCAGAATCGCCCCGCTGGGTACATTTGTAATCTTATCATCAGCATCGTAGTCACAGTTTGTCACATCATCGCTATCATCTGCATACTCACAAATCTCTTTTTTAGCCTCATCCACCGCCTCAGCGGTCTCTGTGTCATCTTGGCCAAGGGTCTCCGCCAGAAGCTCCAGCTCACCGTCATTGATCAGGGTTGCCAGCTCCTCAGCCACCGCCTCCTCCTCTTCGGGGGTCATATTCTCCGGATCATCCACATCCAGATCGGCTA
>PWVP01000203.1 GCA_003561815.1 Campylobacterota bacterium
ACTCAGTGGCTCGGTCTCGATCCACTGGCCGTTTTCCCAGTAGCGGCCTGTGGCGCTCACTTCGCGGAGGTTGATCTCAGGGTTGAAGTTGGTGGCAAAGGGGTAGCCGTGATCGCCCGCGTTGCAGTCGAGGATATCCAGATAGTGAATCTCATCGAAGTAGTGCTTGAGCGCGTAGGCGCTAAACACATTGGTCACGCCGGGGTCGAAACCGCTGCCTAAAAGCCCCATAATGCCCGCCTTTTTAAAGGCCTCGTCACGCGCCCACTGCTCTTTGTACTCAAACTTCGCCGTATCGGGGTGCTCGTAGTTGGCGGTATCGAGATAGTCCACACCCGTCTGGACACACGCATCCATAATCGTCAAATCCTGATAGGGCAGGGCGACATTGATCACGATATCCGCTCCCGTAGACTGGATCAGCTTGACCACCTCGTCGGTGATATCGGCATCGACACTGGCAGTGGCGATCGTGACGCCGTGCATCTTTTGGATCTCTGCAGCGATCTCATCACACTTGGCCACGGTGCGGCTGGCTAGCGTGATAGCACCGAAGCTTTCGCTATTCATCGCGCACTTATGCGCCACCACGCGGCCTACGCCACCGGCACCGATAATCAGAGTCTTTTTCATGCTCACTCCCACTCAGGAAATTTGGGCCAGATTGTACCTCAAAAGGGCGGCATTTTGGGTGGCGGTCGTTAAAATTGTGCTTTAAAAGGAGCGAGCATGGATCGAATCGAAAAAACCGAGCAAGCGTGGCGCGCGCAGCTGGGTGAGGCGGCCTACGCCATCTGCCGTCAGGGCGGCACCGAACGGGCCTTTACCGGCGCACTACTGGATGAAAAACGCGCAGGGGTGTTTCGCTGTGCCTGTTGTGAAGCGCCGCTTTTTGAGAGTGGGGCGAAGTATGATTCGGGCAGTGGGTGGCCCAGCTTTTTTGCCCCTATCGATCGGCGCCATATCGCCACGCTGGTCGATCGCAGTCACGGCATGACCCGCACCGAGATTCGCTGTGCGCGGTGTGATTGTCATCTAGGCCATGTTTTTGGTGACGGTCCGGCGCCCACCTTTGAGCGCTACTGCGTCAACTCCGCCAGCCTTGTTTTCGAGCCTAAAGCGTGATGGTCATGGGGTGTTTGAGCGTCGCACCCTCTGGCGAAATCTCCGCGCGGTAAGCCAGAATCTCCACCCCCGCATCCGCCGCTTGGCGTAGCAGATCGGCGTAACGGGGATCGATGTGTGTCGCCGGTGCGAAAGAGTCGCTTCCGGTGTGCAGCGCGGCAAAGAAGATCACCGCCCGATGCCCCTCGTTACGCATAGCGATGAGTTCTTCGAGATGTTTTTGCCCCCGCGTGGTGACCGCATCGGGAAACATCAGTACCCCATCCTCTAAAAGCGTGACACTTTTGACCTCCACAAAGCAGCGCCGATCCCCAAAGTGCAGCAGCAGATCGATGCGGCTCTTTTGGTGGCCGTATTTCACCTCGGTTTCGATGCGATCCGATCCGGCCAGCTCGCTCACCACACCTGCTTCGATCGCCTCCAGGGTGAGCGCATTGGCCCGCGCGGCGTGGATCATCACCCAGTGGTCCGCTTCGGTTCGGGCCAGCTCCCAGGTGTAGGCGAGTTTGCGGTTAGGATTGCTGCTTTTTTGGACCCACACTTCGAGCCCTTCGTCTTTGTTGTGTTTAAGCGATCCGGAGTTGGGGCAGTGGGCGGTGATCGGCTCGCCACCATCGAGTGTGATGTCAGCGAGAAAGCGTTTGTAGCGCTTAATCAGGCGACCGGGCAGAAGCGGTGGGTTAAACTTCATCGGCAATCAGCGGCAACACAATCTCGAAGCAGGCCCCCTCCGGGCGGTTGTAGGCCTTTAGGTGGCCACCCATCTTCTCGATGATGGTGCGCCCTAGCCAGAGTCCCACGCCGGTGCCTCGCTCCCCTTTGGTGGTCACAAAGGGCTCAAACAGATCCCCCTCGATCAGCGCCTCGTCGATACCGTCGCCGTTATCGCACAGGTGTAGCAGCAGCTCCCCCTCTTGGGCCTCTGCTTCGATCGTCACCTGCGGCGACTTTTCCTCGGCAAGCGCCTCGCGGGCGTTGTTGAGGATATTGAGGATAACCTGCTTAAACTCTCCGGTGTGGCCCTGGATTACGGCGCGTTTTAGGCCAGAGGTGGTGATGGCGATGTTTTTCTGCCGCATCTGGGCCTGAAGCAGGCTGAGCACCTGCGTGATCGCCTCGATCGCATCGAAGCGCTCCATCTGGCGGGTGGGGCGGTAGAAGTTTCGAAACTCATCAAGGGTCTCGTTCATAAACTCCACCTGCTTGAGGATGCGCCCTGAGAGCTGACGGGCGGTCTGGGCATCCAGCTCACCCGCAGCCAGCGCATCGGGCAGATCCTGAGCCATCAGGTGAATCGCATTGAGCGGTTGGCGCCACTGATGGGCGATCGCGCCGATCATATTGCCCAGATCGGCCAGTTTGCTCTGCTGAATCAGGGCCGCCTGCTGAAGCCGCTGCTCTCTTTGGAGCCGGTTAAACGCCGTCGTGTCCCGCCAGATGCAGAGTGCTTCATCGGGGCTCGTGCTTGGCGGTGGCGCGAGGATCACTTGCGCATCCAGCGGCTGCGCATCGGCGCGTCGCCCCTGCCACTCAAACTGCTCGGTGCGGCCTTCAAACACCCGGCTTAAAATCGCATCGATCGCCTCCGCATCGGGCTCTGAATCGGGCTGGAGGTTAAAGAGCGCTTGTCCTTCCAGCTCTTTAGGGGTGCAGCCGAGCATCGCCGCTGCGTTTTCGTTGCACTCGCGCACGCGCCCTTGCCGATCGATTAGCGCAATCCCTTCGGGCGCGTTTTTGAAGAGATCGCGATAGAGCCTCTCGCTTTTGAGCCGCTTAAGAAGCTCCTTTTCGACCCGATCGGAGAGCTCCATATTGAGCTCAAGCAGCTGTCTTTGGGCGGTCATGCGCTGGATAAACTGCCCAAGCAGCGCCGCACAGCTTTTAAGCAGCGCCCTCTCTTCGGGCAAAAAGGCGGTCTCCGCATCCCGCCCCTCCTGACAGTTGACGATAATGCGCCCTTTGGGCTCTGTGCCCATAAGAAGCGGCTCTTGCAGCTGGCAGGAGGTGGCGACATACCCCTCAGAGGGGAGCAGCCACCCGGACCATTCGATAGCCGTGTGGAGCTTCTCCGGCCGACGAAAGCCCGAGGGGAGAACGCCAGCGGTGCCCCTTAGCCCCTCTTCGATGGTCTTGGCGCGGTTGAGCAGTGTGGCGATCTCCTGAAGGGCGCTCAGCTCTTTAACCCGCTCGGAGAGTGCATCTTCGGCCTCTTTTCGATCGGTGATATCAAAGGCGATCTCAAAGCGGACATAGCGCCCGTCAAACCACTCGATCGCGCGATCCAGACAGCGAAACCACTGGCCGGTCAGGCGGTTTTGCACCTCCCATAGGTGGCTTTTGCCCAGATTCTCGCCAAAGATCATCGGATTGCTGCAGAAGTGGCAGGGGGCACTTTCGCCCTGTAGCGATTCGTAACACTTCGTGCCGATCGGATCGTGACCGATCAGTTTGCGGACGGTCTCGTTGGCATAAAGGAGCTCGTAGCTCTGCGGATCGGCTACATAGGCG
>PWVP01000227.1 GCA_003561815.1 Campylobacterota bacterium
CCCGCCGCTCCAGATCGCAGCTAAGCTGCCAGAGCTTCTGCCGATCGATCAGGCTGGCCCGCCCGTAGCGAAAGAGCCCCCACAGCCCCACCAGCCCCAAAAGAGCGATCGCGCCGTGTCCGGCGAGCAGCGTCGGCACCATCGAAGGCTCGTCGCGACCAAACGCCTTCAGATCCACCGAGACACTCATCGCACCGCGCAGATCCCCGATCGCATACCCTTGATGGCCGTGGCACGCCAGACACCCCTGCTCGATATAAAAGGGGCGCATCCCCCGCAAAAGCCCCCTCTCTCCTGAGTCACCCAGCAGCTCGAAATAGTCCTCTTTTTTAGAGTGCGCTGCATAGCGTTTAAGCGCCTGCTCCTCCCACCGATCGGGGGCGTTTTGGGGGCGCAGCGGCTTGAGGCTGGTGACACGGCTGCTCACCCCTTGGGCTTTGCCCACCTGCTCCATCATCTGCCGGGTGGCATAGGAGGAGTTAATCAGCGTAAAGGGGCGCGAACCGATGGTGACATCCCGGTGCGGGGCGTGACTGAGCCAGGGATTAGGCGGCGTCTGCTCGGTCACAGGCACATAGACCCCTCCGTGGCTGCGCACCCACTGACGAAAACCGACATCCTTATTGAGCGTCACCTGAGCAGCCCGTTTGGCCTGAGCGATCAGCTTCTGCTCCTGCAGATAGAGGTTCCACCCCAGCGATCCGCCCACCACCATCAGCCAAAGCAGCAGCGCGGCCAATACCATAACCTGTAAGCGGCGATAGCGCCCCTTCATTGTTTCAGACACACCGTTCCTTTTCTCATCGCATTATGCCATATTTGCCAGGGGCTAAGACTCCAGCAGCGCCAGCTCGATAAAAAAGCTAGTCCACCCCTGCTCGCTGCTTGAGTAGAGGCGCCCCTGAAAGGAGCGCTCAATGATCATCTTGGACATATAGAGCCCGATACCGGTCCCCTGCCCCGGCTCTTTGGTCGTAAAGTAGGGCTCATAGATACGCGCCATCGTCTCTTCAGGGATCTCTCCGCCATTATTGGCAATCGTAATCAGCGCCCACCCCCCTTCGCGCAGCGCCCGAAGCTGGATCTCCCCCTCGACGCGGGCCTCTAAAATCGCATCTTTGGCGTTGGAGAGGATGTTGAGCACCACCTGCTTAAACTCATTGGGGTAACCCTGACACCGCAGCGGCTCGCTGCCCAGATCGCATGAGACGGCGATGTTGTGGTACTCCAGCTGGGCGGCGAGAATATCCAGCGCCCCGTGAATCGAGTCGCGCAGATCAAAGGGGGCCGCCGCGCGATCGGGTTTGAAGAAGTTTCGAAAGTCGTCAATCGTCTTGGACATGTGGCGCACAATCGTCATCACCGACTCCACCACCGACTCCAGCCGCGCCTGATCGAGCTCGCCATACTCATAATCGAGCTTGATCGACTGCACCTTAAGGCCCACGGCGTTGAGCGGCTGACGCCACTGATGCGCGATCGCGCCCACCATCTCCCCAAGGGCGGCCATTTTGGACTGCTGAATCAGCAGGTGCTCTTGCGTCTCGTGTTCGCGCTGAAGCGCTTTGAGCTCACTTACATCCACAAAAAAGCTCACCACCAGCAGATGGCCACGGCTCACCTCGATCGACTTGCGGCTAACGAGCACCTCGACAACCGTACCATCGGCGCGCTCGATCGTCCACTCCAGCCCCTTTTGCTCCATCTGCTGCTCGATAAAGTGGGCGTACCCCTCCTGTGCACTCTGGCGCTTCTGACTGGGGAGCAGATCCAGAAAGCTCCGGGCCAGAAGTGTGTCGCGGTCGAGTTTATAGAGCGCACAAAAGGCGGTGTTGACATGGATAAAGTTCCCCTCTGCGTCGGTGACCGCCACCCCGACATTGGCCGCGTCGTACACCTCGCTTAAGAGCCGCTCCTTCTCCATGCGGCGGGTCAGCTCTTTTCGCACCCGCTCCTCCAGTGTGGCGTTGAGCTCCTCTAGCTGCCGTCGCGCCTCCAGACGCCAGGTGATATCCCGCGCAATCACACAAAAGATCTCCTCGCCGTGGTAGCTCATCAGGCTGGAGGCGATCTCGACTGGAATCGTGCGCCCCTGAGCATCTTTATGGAGCGATTCAAACACCATACTCCCGCCACGGCGCACCTGCTCAGCCTGGGCGAGCAGATCGTCCAGACTCGTGCCATCGGCGGCCAGATCGGTGACATTCATCCTCTCAAGCTCCGATCGGGCATAACCGAGCATCCGGGCAGCCGGCTCACTGGCGAAGAGAATATGCCCCTCCTCATCCACCAGATAGATCGCATCGATGGAGTGATCGATAATCGCCTTGGTCAGGCGCAGGCTCTCCTCGGTCTCTTTGCGTTCGGTCACATCCCGCCCCGTGGCGATATAGCGGGTCACCTCACCACGGCTATCACACAGCGGCGAGATCACCAGCTCCTCCTCATAAAGCGATCCATCTTTTCGGCGGTTGATCAGCTCGGCCCGAAAGACCGATCCGCCGCTGATGGTGCGCCACAGATCGGCATAGATCGCCGGATCGTGCAGCCCCGATTTGAGCAGGCGGGGGTTTTGGCCGATCACCTCCTGGCGGCCATAACCGGTCACCTCCTCAAAGGCGCGGTTGACATACTCGATGTGCCCCTGGGTATCGGCAATCACCACAATATCAGCAATCTGCTCCAGGGCGATACTCAGACGCTGAAGCAGATCCTCCTGGACGATGTAGTCTTGCAGATCAAAACAGGAGGCGATAAAGCCGACCAGGCGCCCCTCGGGGTCATAAAAGGGGCGGAGCCGATCGGAGATGGTGTGGCAGCTGCCCTCACGATTGGCGATACGGTAGGTCAGCTCGCACGCTTCACGATTTTTCATGGAGGCCAGAAGCTCGCGTTTAAGGCTCTCACGGTGCGCCTCACAGACCGCATCCAGCCACTGCCAGCCGCTGCAGTGCGCCGCATCCTGGCCGGTAAACTCCAGCCACGCCTGATTACAAAAGACCACCTCCCCTTCGGCGTTGTGGCATCGAATCATGTGCGGAGAGTCCTCCAGCACACCGAGATAGAACTGCAGATAGGGATGTTCGGACATCGTGACCCCCTTGTTTCCTAATCATAGCGTAACCGGACATGACAATTCCATGACATCCAAAGCGGACAAAATCAGCCGCCCTTAAGAGTAGCGAAGCTATGATGGGCTCAAATAAACTCACCGAAATCTCAAGGATCCGCTTGGACGACCCCAACAGTTGCCATTTATGGCGCTTGTTTCTCTCCCGCTTTTTAGGCCATCTGCAACCCCCTGAGCTTCAGAGATGACGACACTCCTTCTCTATCTGCTACTGGCACTTTTGCTCTCTTTTCTCTGCTCGATTTTAGAGGCGGTGCTGCTCTCAACCACGCCGAGCTACATCCAGTCGCTTGAGCGCACCAACGCCAAAGCGGCCAAGGTGCTCAAAGAGACCAAACGGGATATCGAGAAGTCCATCTCGGCGATTCTGACGGTCAACACCTTTGCCCACACCGTGGGGGCGGCCGGGGTGGGGATGCAGGCGGCGATTGTCTTTGGTGAGGGGTATATGATCCTCATCTCCGTGGTGATGACGCTGCTGATTCTCTACATCTCCGAGATTATCCCCAAAACCATCGGCGCAACCCACTGGCGCACTCTGGCGCCTCGATCGGCGCTGATTATCCGGCTGCTGGTGGTGCTCACCTACCCGCTGACCATCTTCTCCTCGTGGCTGACCCGCCGCATCGGCAAAGGCGACAAAGAGCGTCACGCCATCAGCCGCGATGAGATTCTGGCCATCACAGAGCTGGGTGAGCGCAGTGGCGCGGTTCGCGAAAAGGAGGTGGATCTCATCGAGAATATGCTCTCGCTGGCCAAGTTCAAAGTGCGCGATATCCTCACCCCCCGCAGCGTGGTTTTCGCCCTGCAAAAAGAGACCACCGTTCAAGAGGCGCTGACGCATAAGGAGCTCTTTAGCCGATCGCGTATTCCGGTCTATGACAGCAGCATCGACGATGTGGTGGGGATGGTCTTTGGCCGCCGCATCATGGAGGAGGAGATCGCCGATCGCAGCGATACGCCGGTGGAGGCGATGATGGTGCCCATCTTTCGCATCTCCGAAAACATCCCGGTTTTAAAGCTGCTGGATATGTTTATCCACCGCAAGGAGCACCTCTTTTTGGTGGTGGACAACTACGGCCAGACCGCCGGGATCGTGACACTCGAGGATGCGATCGAGCAGCTTCTGGATGTGGATATCATGGATGAGTACGACTCCATCGAGGATATGCAGGAGTTTGCCAAACTGAAGATGCGCTCCCGCCTGCAGCCCGCCGGAGAGAACGGCTACGCCCAGTAGCGCTTGAAAAAGCGTCTGCGCGCCCGATCTAAAGAGAGCCTTTGGCCCCAAAAGCAGATAAGGATCTGTTTTTGCTTGAGGTGTTTGTTAAGGAGGTCTCTATGCGTGTCGGATCATCGGCGATCTACAACAACTTTATGGCCAACCAACAGAAGAACCTCAGTGAACTTCTGCGGGTCAATAACCAGCTTAGCAGCGGCAAGAAGATCCAGTTTGGCTATGAGGGGAGCACGATCTATCAGGACACCCTGCGCCTGATCAACGAAAAAGCGACACTCCAACAGGTCTCAGACACCACCCAAAAAGCGCGCACCTACTCCGATAACACCGATGTGGCCATCAGCCAGATCAAAGAGTCGCTTGAGGCGTTCAAGGTCAAGCTCACCCAGGCGGCCAACGATGTCCACTCCCCTGCAAGCTACCGCGCACTAGCGGGGGATCTTGAGGCGCTAAAACTCAACATCCTCGATGTGGCCAACACCTCCATCAACGGCAACTTTCTGTTTTCAGGTACCAACATGAAGCAGAAACCCTTTGAGCTTGATGGCACCTACCTCGGCAACGATCAGCAGATCTACGCCCAAGCGGGCGATCGCCTCGAGATTCCTTACAATGTCGATGGCAAAAACCTCATGATGGGGATGGATGAGAGCTACTCCAGACGGATGACCACCAATATCGCGCTCTACAACCAGACGCTGGCCAACCACCGCATCCTCAACCGCGAAGATCCTTATGGGGTGGACACCCAGGTGCCGATTAAGGGCACCGACTCCATCCGCGATCTCATCGGTCAGCCCGATGACTCTGAGGAGACCCACTTCTATCTGCGCGGACGGCGGCCCGATGGGGAGGCGTTTAAGGCCCGCGTGACGATGGATAACTTCGGAACGGTCAACGATCTGCTCGAGCAGATCGGACGGCAGATGGGCAACACCGCCATCTTTCAAGCGGTGGATGTGACACTCGGGCCCAGGGGCCATATCGAGATCCAGGATGTCAAAAGCGGCCGTATGCTGACCGACTTTCACATGGTCGCCTCCAATGCCAAAGTGGACGATGTCACCGAGCTGACCGCCACCCAGAATGCGCAGATCTTTGAGTTCAATAAAAGCAACTTCGCCTACCCCCGCACCAGCGACACGGTGGCCACCACCCAGGACTACTACGACCACCGGCGCTTCAACTTCGAAACCACCCTGCGCCGCCAGGACAGTGAGGCGATCGCCACCCGGCACGATACCGTCCAGAGTGTGATGGGGGGCCATGTGGATGAGGTCGCCGTGAGCATCAATGGCCAGGAGCGCACCTACGCCGTAACCATCTCCACCACCCTCAATCACCTGATGCAGAACATCCAAAACGATCTGCAAGAGGAGCTGGGCGGACAGTTTGATGTCGATATCCAGCGGGGCAAGATCGGCATCTTCGATCTCAACGCCTCCCACCCCGATGTCCCCGATGAGGAGAGGGTGCCGCCGCTGCTTGAGGGGATAAGCATGCAGGCGCGAAACAGCGACAATGAGGTGGTGCACGCCTTCTCCACCCACGATGCGCTCGGCTACGATCGCGCCCGCTTTGAGAAGCAGGGTGCCCTTTTGACCGCGGGCGTCAATCAGGTCGTACGCGCCGATAACCAGTACGCCACCGCCAGCACCCAGCTTATCGAGGTGGCGGGCACCGATAGCCTGGATGAGAAGCGCTTTCACTTAGAGGGGCTGGATATCAACGGGCAGCGGCAGCTCGTAGAGATCACCCTGCGCGACACCCCCGATGAGAACGGACGGCTCTCGACCTTTCAGGTGCTTGAGCCCCAAGAGGGTGAGGTCTTTGATATCTTCGATAAGAGCGGCGCACTCACCACCGCTGCAGGGTACAACGAGCGGGAGCTGCTTCCCCACTCCGATGGGCTGGAGGGGCGCGATCAAGAGCGCACCGGCATGACCTATCAGCAGCTTTTTAATGTGATGGGCATGGCCCTTTCGGGCAACCTGCCCAATGGAGAGAGCTTCGAGGATTGGAGTCAGGCTGTCGATCAGGCCAGCCGCCAGATCGACATCCGGTTCGATCAGGCTGGGCGGATGCAGGTGCGCGATCTGACCACCAGCCAGTCGAAGATGCAGATCTCTTTATACGATGCCGACTCCGATCGCTTCGATGGGGGCGATCGCATCCAGAACAAGGGGCTTTTGCAGACCTACACCGGTGCTAAAGGGGAGCCCGGCTGGGATATCCAGGAGACCCGCCCCAACCGCCCCATCAGCGAGGTGGTGGGCTTTAACTTCACCGGAGGCGTCACCATCAGCGGCACCGACTTTAACGGCAACGCCGCCACCGTCACGCTCGATCAGAACCAGACGCTTCAGGAGCTGCGCGATGCGATCAACACCACCTTCGGCGACGGACCGGGTAACGGCGGGTTTGTCACCGATGTGATTGACGGGCGGCTGATCGTGCGCGATAACACCAACCCCGATGAGAGCCCTGTGGAGATCAGCTTCCTCTTTCAGGATGCCGAGATCGACAGCCAGCGCAACCGCGCCCCGGCGATGACCTTTATGGCCAACAACGCCCTGACCATCGACGAGCCGCGGGTACACATCTTCGAGCAGCTGGATATGGCGATTCAGGCGGTCTATCAGGGCCAGACCCGCCCCGATGGCAACAGCGAAACCAGTGCGCGCAATATCGGGATCCAAAACGCCATCTACGCGCTTGATCACATCCATGATCACATCAACCAGATCCACACCCAAAACGGCTCGACCGGGATCGCTTTGCAGCTGACCTACGAGAAGTCGGAGATGATGCAGCTCAACACCCGAGAGCTCAAATCAATGGTGCTTGATGCGGATCTGGGGGAGGCGGTGATGATAATGAACCAGCGTACGGTGGCCTACCAGGCGCTGCTCTCGACCATCGGGCGGATTAATCAGCTCTCTCTAGTGAACTATCTGCGATAATAGCGGCGTGATAAAAGAATCGCTCTTTCTTCTGGCGCTGGGGTTTTTAACCTATCTAAGCATCGCCCTGTATGTGGGCTCTGCCACCCATGTGGGTGCCTATGGCACCGAGCTGGCGCAGCTGCTGGTGCTGCTCTTTGGGCCGCTGGTCTATCTGCTGCCGCCGCTTTTATACTACACCCTCTACCGCCTCTACAAAAACCCGCCCTGGAGCCGTCGGCGAACAGAGATTGTGGCCGCCTCTTTGCTCTTTATCTTCGCGGCACTCACCCTGCAGGCGCTCTTTTTCGATCGCGGTCTGCTGGGGGTGGCGCTTAGCGAGGAGCTGACCCCCTTTATCGGGGTGGCGGGGGTGAGCCTCTTTGCCTTTTTCCTGATCCTAAACGGCTGGCTGCTCGCCTTTGATGTTTCGATGCTCGATATTTTGCGCTTTTTTGCCCGTCTCTTTCCTAAAAATCGGCTTTTGGGTCAGTGGGTCGCCTTCCGTGAAGCGGCTAAGGACTCCTTTGAGGATCTAATCCGGCGCGAGCCACCCCGAACCCTGGAGGAGATCCCCGTTCGCCACGAGAGCCCACCCAAAGAGAGCGAACCGGCACCAAGCCCTAGGGTGGATCCCGAGGCGATGGAGAGCTACCTGCGCCAAAAACGCGAAGAGCTAGAGAGGGTTGATGAGAGCGGTGCGTATGAGCCCGATCCTTCTGATAAGCGGCGGCTGAAGGTGATGGAGGCGGCTGGCTGGCCTAAAGAGGGGTGCCCCTTTGAGCCCGACGCACCCGAAACATCCGAAGCGGACGAAGAGGTGCCCAAAAGCGACGCCCCAAGCACCGCCGCGCCAGAGAGCCAAAAGCCCGATACCGCGGCCAAAAGCGATGTGGCGATCGTGCGCGAGCTGGAGGAGAACCGCCGCCTGCTCGATGCGGTGGAGCGGGGCAAAAGCGAAAAACCCCGGGACTTTCAGCTGCCCGATCTCGCCTTTTTAAAATCCCCGCCGCCCAACACCAAAAACCCGGTCAATGAGACCGAGATCGATGCCAAGATCGCCGATCTGCTCGAAAAACTGCGGCTCTTTAAGATCGAAGGGGATGTGGTGCGCACCTACACCGGCCCGGTGGTGACCACCTTCGAGTTTAAGCCCGCCCCGCACATTAAGGTTTCGCGTATTCTCAACCTGCAAGATGACATCGCCATGGCGCTCAAAGCCCAGACCATCCGGATTCAAGCGCCGATTCCGGGTAAGGATGTGGTGGGCATCGAGATTCCCAATCCGGAGTTTGAGACCATCTATCTACGCGAACTGCTCGAAGCGGAGCTCTTTAGCGAAGCGGCCAGTCCGCTGACCATCGCGCTGGGTAAAGATATCGTGGGCAACCCCTTCGTGACCGATCTGAAAAAGCTGCCCCATCTGCTCATCGCGGGCACCACCGGAAGCGGTAAGAGCGTGGGGATCAACGCCATGATCCTCTCGCTGCTCTATCGCAACTCGCCGGACACCCTGCGGCTGATTATGGTCGATCCGAAGATGCTGGAGTTTAGCATCTACAACGACATCCCCCACCTGCTCACCCCGGTGATCACCAAGCCCAAACAGGCGATCGCCGCCCTGGCCAACACGGTGGCCGAGATGGAGCGGCGCTATCTGATGATGAGCCAGACCAAAACCAAAAATATCGAGAGCTACAACCAAAAGGCCAAAGAGGAGGGGTTTGAGCCGCTCCCCTTTATCGTGGTGGTGATCGATGAGCTCGCCGATCTGATGATGACCGGCGGCAAGGATGTGGAGGTCTCCATCGCGCGACTGGCCCAGATGGCGCGCGCGAGCGGTATCCACCTCATCATCGCCACCCAGCGGCCCAGTGTGGATGTGATCACCGGGCTGATTAAAGCCAATCTACCCAGCCGCATCAGCTACCGCGTGGGCAGCAAGGTGGACTCGAAGGTGATCTTAGACACCCAGGGGGCCGAAAGCCTGCTCGGGCGCGGCGATCTGCTCTTTACGCCGCCGGGCAGCGTGGGGCTGGTGCGGCTGCACGCCCCCTTTAGCAGTGAAAGCGAGATTGAGAAGATCGCTGATTTCCTGAAAGCCCAACGCCCGCCCGAGTACGACAACAGCTTCCTAAGCGAGGGGGGCGACACCGCTTCAGGCAGCAGCGAGGAGGGGGTGTTTGATGAGGATCTCGATGAGATGTACGAGGAGGCCAAAGGCATCGTGCTCAGTGAGCGCAAAAGCTCTATTAGCTACATCCAGCGCCGCTTGCAGATCGGCTACAACCGCTCCGCGCGCATCGTCGAACAGCTGGAAAAAACCGGTGTTTTAAGCGAAGCCAACCACAAAGGCCAGCGGGAGATTCTGGAGTAGCGCTAGAGGTTTCGTCCCGAATCGATCACCGCGTGGAAGATGGCGCGCCGCTTTTGGTAGATGGCGGTGAGCGCCTCGTACATGACGCCGTTTTTGGCCAGCTCACTGCTCTCCACATCGAGATCGACACTGTTGCCGTCGTTTCGGGCCATGTGGCCATCGCGGTAGAAGAGCACCGGCTTTTGTGCTCGCTGCTCAGGCGGCTGCAGATGGCCGGGGGCGCTCTGTGCCAGTGGCAGCTTCGCCCGCGCATTAGCGTGGCCAAACTGCTGCTGCGCCTGCTGGGCCAACACCCCCTCGAAGTGAATATCCCGCGGCCGGTAGCCGGGTGTAGCGATATTGGCGATATTGCTACTGATCAGGTCTTGGCGAATGGCGCGGGCGTTTAGGGCCGCCTCGATAAAGCCATCAGCCGGTCCGATTGAAAACACGGCCGCTCCTCTATACTAAACTGCTCTCTAAATGCAAGAACCGTTCCCTATGGACACAAGCCAAAAGGCGCTAAAATGCGGCATCACAAAAAGGGGTCTTTATGAAGATCATCGAAGCGAACAGCCCGGATTTTGCCGAGGCGTTTGATGAACTGCTCAAGCGCGGTGGGATGGATATGCGCCGCGTGACTCAGACGGTGCAGAAGCTCCTCGATGAGGTGCGCAGCGAAGGGGATGATGCGCTGCTGGCCCATGTGGCCCACTTCGATCGCTGGCGCCCTTCGCGTGTTCAGGATCTCATCATCACCCCCTCGATGATGAAAGAGGCGTGGGATCAGACCGATCAAGCCCTTCAGGATGCGCTTAAACTGGCCGCCGATCGCATTCGCCGCTTTCATGAAAAACAGCTGCCTAAAAGCTGGATCGATTACGAGGAGAGCGGCACCATGCTCGGCCAGAAGGTCACCGCTGTCGATCGCGCCGGACTCTACATCCCCGGCGGCAAGGCGGCCTACCCCAGCAGCCTTCTGATGAACGCCATCCCCGCGCAGGTGGCGGGGGTGAAGGAGCTGGTGGTGTGTGTGCCCGCACCGGATAATGAGCTTGATCCGCTCGTGCTGGCCGCTGGTCACCTATGTGGCATCGATCGCATCTTCAAAGTGGGGGGCGCCAGCGCGATCGGTGCGATGGCCTACGGCACCCTGACGGTACCGAAGGTGGATGTGATCACCGGGCCGGGCAACATCTTTGTCGCCACCGCTAAAAAGCTGGTCTTTGGCGAGGTGAATATCGACATGATCGCCGGGCCGAGCGAGATTGGCATTATCGCCGATAGCAGCGCCAAACCGAGCCAGCTGGCGATGGATCTGCTCAGCCAGGCCGAGCACGACGAGATGGCCTCCAGCATCCTCATCACCCCCAGTAAGGATCTGGCCCTCAAGGTGGTGGGCGAGATCTATCACATCATCAACCGGATTGAGCGGGGGCGGATTGCCCGGGAGTCGATCGAGAACCGTGGGGCGGTGATTTTGGCCAAAGACCTCGATGAGGCGTGTGCGCTGATGAACCGGCTGGCACCGGAGCATCTGGAGATTTTGACCCGCAACCCCCATGCGCTTTTGCCCCTGATTCGCCACGCGGGGGCGATCTTTTTGGGCGAGTACAGCCCTGAAGCGATCGGCGACTATGTGGCCGGGCCCAACCACACCCTGCCCACCGGCGGCACGGCGCGCTTCTTTAGCCCGCTGGGGGTGGAGAACTTTATGAAAAAGAGCTCGATTATCAGCTTTAGCCGCAAAGGGTTCGATGAGGTGGCTGCCGCCTGCGAGCTGATCGCCAAAACCGAAGGGCTCACCGCCCACGGCCTGAGTGTCACCGAGCGGATGAGCTCCAAATCTAAAAAGGATAGCTAAATGAAAAAACCGGTCAAAAAAGTGGTCCTGGCCTACTCCGGCGGCCTGGACACCTCTGTGATCCTCAAGTGGCTTCAGAGCGAGTACGACTGCGAGGTGATCACCTTTACCGCCGATCTGGGCCAGGGTGAAGAGCTCGAGCCCGCGCGCGCCAAAGCGCTGCAGCTGGGCATCAAGCCGGAGAATATCTTTATCGAGGATCTGCGCGAGGAGTTTGTGCGCGATTTTGTCTTCCCAATGTTTCGGGCTAATGCGATCTATGAGGGGGAGTACCTGCTGGGCACCTCCATCGCCCGCCCGCTGATCGCCAAAAAGCAGATGGAGATTGCCCAGAAGATGGGTGCCGACGCGGTTAGTCACGGCGCTACCGGCAAAGGTAACGATCAGGTCCGCTTCGAGCTGGGGTATCTGGCGTTTGACCCCGAGATCACCATCATCGCCCCCTGGCGGGAGTGGGATCTGGGCTCCCGTGAATCGCTGCTCAAATTTGCCGCCGATCACGGCATCCCCATTGAGAAGAAGAACACCGAATCCAGCCCGTACAGCATGGATGCCAATCTACTGCATATCTCCTACGAGGGCAAAGTGCTTGAGGACCCCTGGGCCGAGCCGGAGGAGGAGATGTGGCGCTGGAGCGTCTCGCCCGAAAATGCGCCTGAGACCCCTGAGACCATCGAGCTGGGTTTTGAAAAGGGCGATCCTGTCAGCATCAATGGCGAGAAGCTCTCACCAGCAACGCTGCTCAAGCGGCTCAACGAGCTGGGGGGAAAACACGGCGTGGGGCGGATCGATATCGTCGAGAACCGCTATGTGGGGATGAAATCCCGCGGCTGCTACGAGACCCCCGGCGGCACGATTTTGCTGCGCGCACGCCGGGCGATGGAGTCGATCACCCTTGATCGCGGTGCCGCCCACACCAAAGATGAGCTGATGCCCCGCTACGCGGAGATTCTCTACAACGGCTACTGGTGGGCCGATGAGCGCAAGATGCTTCAAGCGGCGATCGATGCGACCCAGGAGTATGTCACCGGCACCATTCGACTCAAGCTCTATAAGGGCAATGTCACTGTGCTGGGGCGAAAGTCCCCCTACTCGCTCTTCGATCCGGAGTACTCGACCTTTGAGGCCGATGAGGTGTATGACCAGAAGGATGCGGCGGGCTTTATCCGCCTCAATGCCCTGAGGCTGATGATTACGGGTAAGGCGCGTCGCTAATCTGCTCTGAGATCACCGTGTACGCCTCGGCGATCGCGTGAAAGCGGCGGGTGTGTTCGGCCACCGCCGCTTCACCCAGCGCATAGGCGCGATCGGGGTGATAGCGTCTGACCAGCGCACGGTAGCGCTGCTTGATCTGCTCGTGCGAATCCCCCGCCTGACACCCCAAAAGCGCGTAGCTGCGCTTGAGCCGTCCATCCTCCTCGATCACCAGCTGATAGCTTCGCTCCTTTTTGGACTCCGACTTCGCCTCCTGGGCGTTAAACTTCGCTATCAGCCGGTTGAGCGAGAGGGCATCGTAGCGGTAGGTGACCGGCTGCGCCAAAATCTGCTGGCGTTTAAAGAGCTCTGTCAAAACCGCCAAAGAGGCTTCGCACGCCCGAATACGCATCACGCCAGCAGCCGTTGTCGCCTCAAACCACGGCGCGAGACGCTGACGGAAAAAGAGGCTCGCATAGCCACTAGCGGGGGTGATGCTCAGCTCCAGCATCTGGGCACCGATGACCCGCACGCGCACCGCGATCGGCTGAACCGGCTTCTTTTTGCCCTGGATGCGGATACGGATCGGAAAGTGCAGCGCACTCTGTAGCGCCTTTAAAAAGACCGGGGAGAGGTCGCGGCGCTTTTTACGGTAGGCGGAGTAGAGCCACTGCATAAAGTAGCGCTTCTGGGAGACCTCCGCCTCCTGGTGGAAGATGATAAGTGTGCTCGAGAGGG
>PWVP01000168.1 GCA_003561815.1 Campylobacterota bacterium
CAGGGCATCGATCGGAGTGAGCATATCCTCTTTAATACCAAAGTGAGCGCGCTGCTCACTGGCGTTCTCATACCGTCCACCGTGAACAATCGCCAGCTCCGGGCACACCTCCGCACAGTAACCGCAGAAGATGCAGCGCCCGAAGTTGATGGTGTACTCACTCACCTTTTTGCGACCATCCTCACCGAAATGGGTATCCATCCGAATACACTTGGCGATACAGATCTTTTCGCACAATCCGCAGCCGATGCAGCGCTCATTGCCACTCTCGAGCAGTCTTAAGAGCTCATGGATCGCCCGATAGCGCGGTGCGATCGGCAGCTTCTCGATCGGATAGAGGGTGGTGTGGGTTTTATCCCGCGCCATCACCTTAAAGGTGACAAAGAGCCCCTTAATGAGCTCCAGGCTCACCATCCGGCGCATCACCCGCTTAAACCGCTCCCAGTTGTCTTTGGGATAGGGGGGGATCTGCGTTGTGATATAGTTTTGCGTACCTTGGCGTTTCTCCATCTGCGATCCCTTTACCATAGAATTACCAGACCGGTGATCAGGATATTGATCACCGCCAGCGGCATCAGCACCTTCCAGCACAGCCACATCAGCTGATCGGGGCGGATATGGGGCCAGGTACCCCGCACCCAGATAAAGAGGAAGATAAAGAAGGCCACCTTCAGCAGTATCGCGATCCCGCCGGGGATAGGCCCAAGCGGATTAAAGCCGCCCAAAAAGATCAGGCTGACCAAAAAGGCGATAATGAACATATTGGCGTACTCACCGATGGCGAAAAGCCCCCAGTGCAGACCGGAGTACTCGGTGCCAAAGCCGTTGACAATCTCCGCTTCATGCTCGAGCAGATCAAACGGCGTCCGGTTGGTCTCGGCGTAACCGGCGAGCAGAAAGAGCACAATGGCCAGCGGTTGGCTCCAGATTAGCCAGCTGCTCACTCCTCCGGCCTGATAGTCCACAATCGTAATCAGCGAGAGCGAGCCGACCAGCATCAGCGGCGAGAGAATCGCCAGGCCGGTCACAATCTCATAGCTTAGAAGCTGAATCACCGTCCGCGCGCCACCGAGCATCGAGTACTTATTGACCGAAGCGATACCGGCCAGAAGCGGGCCGTAAAGGCCGGTTGCCATCACGCCGAGCACAAAGAGTAGCGCGACATTGATATCGGCGATGATCGGATTGATGGTCCGACCAAAGAGCTCAAAGGGGGGCAGAAACGGGATCGCCGCCATCGCAATAAACGCCGTCGCCGCCGTAATGATCGGCGCGATAAAGAAGATCGGCTTGATGGCGTGGCGGGGGATGATGTTCTCCTTGGTGAACATCTTAATCCCGTCAGCGGCCAACTGCAAAAGCCCGGCCGGACCGACATGAACCGGCCCCTTGCGGCGCTGGATATAGGCGAGCACCTTCCGCTCGACATAGGTGGCAAAGCCCGCCAGTGCCGAGAACACCAGCACCACCACCAGACTTTTAATGAGGGTCTCTATAATGTAAAAGGTCAAATCGCTCACGCCTTACCCCTTTGTAATGGTTGCTTCCAGAAAGCGGTAGTCGCCTCTGGTGTAAAGTGTTTCATCGCCGTCAAAATCGGGCAAGAGTGCAAACTCCCCCTCCAGGTGAGGGTTGAGGGTGACGGTCATCTGTCGCTGAGCGCGATCGCTCTGGAGTGCCACCCCCTCCCCTTCACTTAAAGAGAGTTTCTCCATCAGCTCCGCAGAGAGCATCAGGCGAGGCGCCTGAGCAATCAGCGGTGATTTGGCGGTAAAGCCGTTGAACTGATCGAGTGGATTGGCCACATAGACCCCCTTGCGTAGCGGCGCAACCGCACCGATCGGCTCTGCCCGATCATCGGGGGTGTGGGTGCTGCACGCTAGCCGGTAGCCGCGGTGGTTTTCACCATCGGGTCCGAAGTGGTTCTGCAGCGCATCAAAGGGAACCGACTGAAAGCCGCGCTCAGCGGGCAGCTGCGGTGTATAGTCCACCGTCCAGCGCACCGGAACCTCCAGAGCATCGGCCAGCTGGGCCAGCGTATAGCCGTGATAGGCCAGTGCCGGATAGAGGGGCACCACCCGCTTATCTAAAGAGGTGAGTGTCCCCTCCTGCTGGTTGAGTGCAGGCATATCCAGATCGCCGCCACCTAAAGCGCTGAGGGTGAAGTCACCCGGTGCGTTATAGCCCACCACGCGCCCCTCCGGCTGGGCGTCGAGATCGCAGATAAGCGCGGTGCCCAGTGTGTTGGCCGAATCGGGCAGCAGCAGCACCTCAAAGGGGGTGTAGCGCTCAATCAGTCCTAGCAGCCGTGCCAGATTCTCCCAGCGGGGGTGGCCGAACAGATCCGAACCGGCCACCAGGGTGTAGCGCTCCTTTTTGGCCAGCAGCTTGTCGATGCTCTCGCGGGTTTCGCGCCCGAAGTGGACCCCAAACTCCTCGCAAAGGCGGCTGGCTTGCACCTCGATCTCTTTGGTGACGCTTTTTTTGACCTGCTCTTGGGTGCCGTCCTCTTTGGTTACCGTCTCGGTGATGCTCTCCTCGACGCTCTCTTTTAGGGTGGTCGAGAAGCTCTTGAGGTAGTCGGCCAGCTCACCGGGCAGCGCCTGAGAGTCGGCGAAGCGATCGAGAATCCAGTAGAGAATCGCCTCCTCCCGCCCGGCATCGTGGCGGATGGGCAGGATGTTTTTATGCAGCCCCTCCATATGGCGATCGCCAGTCGGATGGAAAAAGAGCGCCGCCCCCTTGTTGGTCACCAGCATATTGGCCACCGCAAAGCGCACCACCGGATTATCTGTGCTCAGACGGCTTCCAACCACCACCGCCAAATCGCTCTTTCGCAGCCGCTCACTATCGGCACCATAGAGCGATCGGCCGCTGGCCTGAGTAAACGCCTCCAAAAAGCGCTTAAAGGCGTACGCCTCGGGGTTGATGAGCCGCAGACCGTGGCGCTCTTTAAGCCGCTGGAGAATCAGCGCCTCCTCGTTGGTGATCTGCGAACTAAAGCGGATGCTCCCGGCTGTTTTGAGCGCCTCTAGCGCACGGTTAAAGGCGGATAGATCGCGGGTGGCGCTGCGGTTGGCGTAGTCGTAACCAAACCGCCCGGCACCACAGAGGGTCTGGAAGTGAAAGTCGTTCTTCACCCGGTACATGGTCGGCTCGGGGTTATCGATCGCCGCCTGCTTGGTCTCATAGATCAGATGACACGCGCTGGAGCAGTGCGCGCAGCTTGAGGGGGTCGCGGCCAGCTCCCAGGCGTTGGTGGTGTACTGAAAGTGGGTAAAGATCAGCGCGCCGGTGGGGCAGACCGCCGCACACTCTCCACAGTCGGTACACTTCTCGTCGATTTTGGTAATCAACGACTTGTTCATCTTGTTCCAGATGGTGTAGGCGTCTTTGGGCATCGACTCTTTAGCCCCCTCGGGTAGCGGATCACCGCCACGGGGGGTGGTTTTGAGCGCCGCATCGCCGGTCATATCCTTACAGACCGTCACACACCGCTCACAGACAATACAGAGTGCGGGGTCATATTTAGTGCGATTCCAGTCCTGGGGCTGGCGTGCGCAGTCGCGAATAGCGTACGGCTGAGAGTCGATGCGCTGAAAGAGGGTGTTATCCTGCAGCTCGCACTCGCCGGACTTATCACACACCCCACACTGCAGCGGGTGGTTGATATCATACACCTGCATAATCGCCTCTCGCTCCGCCTGAATCTCCTCGTTGTGCAGCGTCACACTCATGCCATCTTTGGCCTTGGCGTTGCAGGAGTAGGCCCGCTTGCCATCGACATCCACCAGACAAAGACGGCACGCCAAAGAGGCGGAGCAGCGGCTCAGATAGCAGATGGCGGGGATGTAGATGTTGTTAGCCCGCGCGATATTGAGGATGGTCTCCCCCTCCTGAGCCCGAATCGTCTGACCATCGATCGTGATGGTGATCTCACTCATGCGCCAACCCCCTCTGTCTCAATCTGAACTGTTTCATAGCGGTATACCCCTCTCGATCGATTTTCAAGTAGCTGGTCAAAACTCTCCAAAAGAGCGATCGTGCCCTTCAGGCTGGCATCGACTCTAAAAGTACGCTCAAAACTGCCCGCTGCGCTCTTAAGCCGCACACGCTGCCCATCGGCTACCCGCGCTGCCAGGGCAAACTGGGCACTGGCACGCAGCTCACCCTCACGCCGAAGCGCCTTGGTGCGCATCACCGTCCCCGTCGGATGGCTGGCGGGGTTGAGATGAAACACCACCGTACCGTTAAACTCGCCGATCGCCTCGACCGGCTCCGGCTGGGCAGTGGGCACCTCCAGCTTCGCCACCGGCAGCGCATAGCCAACCGGCGAAGCGCTTCTTAGCGCGTCAAAGCTAATCGCCTGATACCCCCGACCACCGGGCAGCTTCGGAGTCAAATCAATCAGCCACTCCAGATCCATCCCCGTACGGACAAAGATATCCCCCAGAGTCCAACCCGAAAAGGGGATAGCCACATTCAGGGGCAGCACCCGCTTATCCATAGAGGTGAGCGTCCCCTCCTGCTGACTGAGTGCTGGCAGCACCATATCGACACCGGGCATCAGACTGCCCATCGTAAAGTCGCCCGGAGAGTCGATCCCGACAGTATACCCCTGCGCCTCAGAGGAGAGGTCACAAATAAGCGCCACCCCAAGGGCATTGGTCGCTGGCGGCACCATCAAAACCGAGAAGCCGCCGTAGCGGCGCAGCAGGCCAATCAGCGTCGCGATCGCCTCAGCACGGGGGTGGTTGTACAGATCCGCCCCCACCACCAGTGTGCGCTTCGGTGCGCGCCTGATTGAAGCCAAGAGCTGCTCAAGCTCCTCTTCAGAGAGGTTGCTCTCTGCGCCCAGATACCCCTCATCCAGCGCCCCTATCCACTCTTTGAGCGACTCAGGAAGCGACGCGGCGTTGGCGACAAACTGCCGTACAAGCAGCGCAGCCACCCCCTCCTCTGCCCCCACCTCGTAGCGGCACACCTGCGTGCTCACCCGCGAAAGGCGCACATCCTCGATCGGATGGAGGTAGGCCACCGATGCGCCACGATTGATCACCGCCTGATGGATCGCGGTACGCACCGTCGGCGCCTCATCCACCACTGCACACCCAAAGAGCACAATCGCATCACTCTGGGCCACATCCTCGGTGGTGGCATCGTAGAGCGACTCGCCAGCACTCTGGCTATAGCGGCTCAAAAAGCGGCTAAAGCCGTACGCCTCATCGCACACCAGATTGACATCACGGCACGCCTTTAGCCCCTGAAGCAGATGCGCCTCCTCGTTGCTAATGCGCGGTGTGAAGCGGATGGTCTTTGCCTGGGCAAACGCCTCTAGCGCACGGCGCATCAGCGCCTCATCACGGCTGGCCCCATCGGGCTCAAAGCCGTAACCAAAGCGGCCGGCGGCACAGAGGCTACTCTCGTGGATATCGTTGCTCACCCGGTAGACACTGCGCTCAGAGCCGTGGGCGCTCCCACTGTAGCGCACCTCATAATCAAGCTGACAACCGGCGCTACAGTGGGCACAGGTGGAGGGGATCTTTTTCATCTCCCATGCGTTGGCCCGGTTTTTAAAGTGGGTGCTCACCAGCGCCCCCACCGGACAGACCGCCATACACTCGCCACACTCTGCGCAGCGATTATCATCGCCCCCCCGCCAGGCGATCTTCGACTTGTAGCCGCCCGGCTCTATGCTTAGCCGATTGTCGCCGACAATCTCATTACAGACACGGGTGCAGCGCTCACAGAGGATACAGAGCGAGGGGTCATACTGGATAAACCCGCCCCACTGCTCGATCGGGCGGTGCATCTCTTTGGCCGCAAAGGGCTGATCGCTTAGCTGAAATTCGGCGGTTTTATTCTGCAGCTCACACTCGCCGGACTTGTCACAGACGCCACACTCTAGCGGATGGTTGACATTATAGAGCGCCATAATGCGCTGACGCTCTTTAAAAAGAGCGGGCGACTGGGTTCGCACCACAATCCCCTCACGAACCGGTGTCTGACAGGAGAGCACCAGCCCCGCTTCGTTTTCCACCTCCACCACACACAGACGGCAGGCGCCAATCGCGCTCACCTTCTTCAGATAGCAGAGGGTGGGGATATAGACGCCCGCCTCACGGGCCGCCTCCAAGATGGTCTGTCCCGAGCGGGCGGTGATCGGTTTTTGATTGATGGTTAGTTTAATCATGGGCCACCGCCACCATCGCGATATAGTAGCACCGCATGCAGCGCTCCGCCTCAGCATACGCCTGCATGGGAGTGAGGCCGAAGTTGACCTCCTCGTTGTTCTGGATACGATACGCCACATCCAGCCGCTCACTCTCGGGGCGCTCCAGGCCCCCCATCCAGCCGGTGATAGCCTCTTTTTTATCGTAAACACGGAAGCGACGCAGCAGATCCTCCATCTCTTCAGACTCGCTGTTTTTCACCTCGCCCGTTAGCAGATAGCGATACATCACATCCGCCGCGCGGCGCGCCTGGCCAACAGCGTTGACGATGGTCATTGGGCCATATTCGCAGGCACCCGAGGCCCAGATGCCCGGCCGGCTGGTCATATAGGTTTTGCCATCGGTTTTCAGGGTGTTCCAGCTGGTCTTCTCCAGCTCCCACTCCTCGGGCAGATAGCTTAGATCGGCATCCTGGCTCACCGCCGGAATCACATAATCGCACTCGATGGTGTAATCTCCGCCCTCAATTTTGACCAGTTTCGGGCGTCCGCCGTCGGGATCGGGCACCATCTCAAAGCGGTTACAGAGCACCTCTTTGAGCACATCGTTCTCATCAACCATCTGAGCGATCGCACTGTGGAAAATAAACTCCACCCCCTCTTCGACCGCCTCATGGTACTCCTCAAGGGAGGTGTTGTTGATGATGGTGCGCTCATCGCGCCGATAGAGCATCACCACCCGTTTCGCACCGGCACGGATCGAGCAGCGCACCACATCCATCGAGGTGAAGCCACCACCGACACAGACTACGGTTTTACCGGTCAGATCCACCGCGGAGCCGATCCGGTACTTCTCCCAGAGGTTGATCTGATCGAGAAACTCAATCGCACTCCAGTAGCCTTCAATCTCCGGTCGCTCATTCTCACAGCGGATCTTTTTGGAGATGCGCGTGCCGCTGGCGAGCATGATGGCATCATACTCCTGCTCAAAACGGCGCAGCATATCGGCATCCACCGGGGTGTTTAGGTGGATCTTCGCGCCGCTGGCCTCCACAAAACGGATATCCTCCAGATACTTCTCTTTAGGCATGCGGTACTCAGGTACCCCTACCATCACCTCACCGCCGGGAACCGGAAGCGCTTCGTAGATATCGCACGCCACCCCATTCATGCAGAGGTAGTAGGCGGTGGTCAGCCCCGCCGGACCAGCGCCGACGATCGCAACCCGCTTACCAATCTCAGGGCGCTTTTCAACGGGATGAAGCCAGTGCTGCTGCCGATCGGCCTCAAAATCCGCACCCAGCCGCTTAAGCTCCATAATGGAGATGGGGGTGTCCAGGTTGGCGCGACGGCAGGCGCTCTCACAGGGGTGTGGACAGACCCGACCACAGGTGTGTGCCAGCGGCATCGCTTTTCGGGTGGCCTTCACACTCTCATCCAAAAGGCGATCGCGCACCCCCTCGATGTAAGCGGGAATATCCACCCGATCCGGACAGGCGTCCATGCAGGGCGCGGTGACATGGGCCGCGTAGCGCGTGCCCTCCTGGTCATACTCAGGGCTTTTTTGACCCGCTTCGATGCACTGCTCAAAGATCGTCGCGTAGTGCTCCATCAGCTGCAAAATCGGCACCGGAACCGTCCGGCCAATCTCACATTTACTGGTAGCACGCATCGCGCTACAGGTCTCCTGAAGGTGGGCCAGATCAGCGCGCTCCCCTTCGCCACGGGCGATCTTATCGAGCAGATCGTAGAGGATTCGACCTCCCCAGCGCCCCGGTGCACAGCGGCCACACGCCTCAGAGTAGCACTGATACTGTGCGGCGTACTCCATCGCCAGACGAACCGGATCCACACTCTCATCATAGATCGCCACACCGTCCCAACCAATAAAGGCACGGCAGGGGCGATCGCCCAAAGAGAGCGGCAGCTTCAGGCTGCTCTCCTGCCAGCTCTCACGATCGCCGCTATCGCGGTTATCGATCAGCTCGCCACGCCAAGTGGAAAAGAGCGGGGCGGACATTTAGGCGCGCTTTCTTCGGGCCACGACAGTCCAGTCGGCCTCGTTGAACTTCAGGGAGTTGAGCAGCTCGTGACCCTGATCTTTGATCAGATCGGCACTTCTTTGCACAGCAGAGAAGTCTCCAATCTCAAAAAGAAAGATCGCCACCTCACCCGGCTCAATCTCGCGATCCATAATCTCGCCCATACGATCGTAAAAGGCGTCTTTGAGGTGCCGTAAGTCAAACCGTTTCATCCAAGACTCCTTTATCGATCGATTTCGCCAAAGACGATATTGGTGCTACCAATAATCGTGACCACATCCGCCAGCTGCACACCCAGAAGCAGATCCTCTAAAATGCCGCAGTGATAGAAACTCGGTGCCCGCACCTTCACCCGGTAGGGGTACGGTCCCCCATCTGAGGCGATAAAGAAGCCCAGCTCCCCCTTGGGCGATTCGGTGGCCACATACACCTCCCCTTTGGGCGGTCGCATCCCCTGGGTGACCAGCACAAAGTGCTGCATCAACGAGTAGTTCTGCGTCATCATCTGCTCTTTGGGCGCACTGATAAACTCCGGCGCGTGGGCCATCAGCTCCGGTGGCGTGTCGCGGTAGATCTCTAGCGCCTGGCGGATAATGCGAATCGACTGCCACATCTCCTCGATGTGCAGCCGGTAGCGGCCATAGCAGTCGGTGGTTTCTGCCACCGGAATATCAAAGTCGATCTCATCGTAGATCTCATAGGGCTCCTCTTTTCGGATATCCCACTTGATGCCGCTGCCGCGTAGCATCGGGCCGCTAAGCGCCCAGCTGTCAGCCAGCTCGGGGCTGATGTTGCCCACCTCCTCCAGACGCATACACCAGATGCGGTTCTCTTTGAGGAGCTTGTCATACATCTCGATCTGCTCGGGCATATGATCGAGAAACTCCTCACACATCTTGATCCACTCCGGTGTGAAATCCAGCGGCACACCGCCGATACGGATCGCCGAGTGGGTCAGACGCGCACCGCAATACTCCTCCATCAGATCAAGGATATACTCCCGCTCGCGGAAGGGATAGAGCATCATACTCATCGCCCCCACATCCAGCGCGTGGGTGGCGAGGAAAAAGAGGTGGCTAGCCATCCGGTTAAGCTCCAGCAGCACCACACGGATCGCCTGTGCGCGGCGTGGCGCCTCGACACCGATGAGCTTCTCCACCGCCAAGGCAAAGGCGTGGTTGTTGGAGGTGGCCGCGATATAGTCCATCCGATCGGTAGTGGGCAGAAACTCGTTGTAGATCATGTTTTCGGCCATCTTCTCCATACCCCGGTGCAAAAAGCCGATATTGGGCACGGAGCGGACAATCTCCTCCCCTTCGAGTTCGAGCACCAGATTCAGCTGGCCGTGGGCCGAGGGGTGCTGCGGACCGAAGTTGATAATCATCCGGTTGCTCTCCCGCTCGAAAGCGAGGTTCTCATAAAAGGGCGCGAGCCGATTTGGGGTTTGTGCCATTCTTACTTCCTTTTATCGAGAACTTTGGATTTGGCCGGATCGAGATCATCATTGAGGACAGGGCGGCGCTGATCCTGATACTGAATCGGTGTGGGCTCCTCTTTAGGCTCTGCACCATACTGAACTTCGTGGCCCAGGCGGGCAAAGCGCTTCGTATCGTAGCGATCGATACGCGCCGGATCGCGGTTTTCAGGACCGATCACATCGCGGAACTCTTTACCGTAGATCTTATCCACCTCGTACCACTGGGCAAACTCATCCCCCTCTAGCGGGTAGGTTTTGCGCAGCGGATAGTCGTGCCAGTCGTCGGGCATCAGGATGCGCTTGAGGTTGGGGTGGTTGTTGGCGATGATGCCAAACATATCGTACATCTCCCGCTCCTGCCAGTTGGCCGCACGCCAGAGATCGCTCACGCTCTCGATCGACTCCTTCTCCTGAATGCGGCACTTCACGCGGATGCGCTGGCGCCGCTCAATGGAGAGCAGCTCATAAAAGATCTCAAACTCCCCGCTTTGGGCCAGATAGTCGATGGCTGAAAGCTCCATCAGCTGGCCAAAGCCCCGCGAACGCAAAAGCGCCAGTGCGGCTTTGTTCTCCTGTGGCTGGATAATCACCACCGCGCGGCCGGCCATCATGTAGCTCTCTTTGATTCCGATACTCTTCTCAAGCTCGGCCACATCCGCTGCTAGCCGCTCTTCCGTGATCGGCTCCTTAGGCAGTTCGGGCACCACCAAAAAGCGGTCGGTATAGTAGGGCTTCTTCTGAACATCATCCTTGGGCTGATAGGGTCTAAACATATTTCACCTTTTTATACAAACCGTTTGGCGCTTTTGTTGCGATCCATCGACTCGCGGCGGATCTTCTGCTGAAGCATCATCGTCGCATACTGCAGGGTATCCGGACGCGGCGCACAGCCGGGCAGATAGATATCCACCGGGATAATCCGATCGACCCCCTGTACCGTGGCGTAGGTGTTAAACATCCCGCCGGTGTTGGCGCAGCTGCCCATGGAGATGACCCATTTAGGCTCAGCCATCTGGTCATACAGACGGCGCACAAAAGGGGCGTGCTTTTTACTCAGTGTCCCGGCCACACACATCACCTCCGCCTGACGGGGTGAGGCGCGAAAGATGGTCCCGAAACGGTCAAAATCAAAGCGACCGGCACCCGAAGCCATCATCTCGATGGCGCAACAGGCCAGACCGTAGGTGAGAAACCAGAGCGAGTTGCTCCGTCCCCAGTTGACCAGTTTATCAATGGTGGTCAGCGCCACCGGCAGGCCGCCGCTGCTTGCATAGTTTACTTGATGCTGTGCCACTGAAGCGCTCCTTTTTTCCATTCATAGACAAAACCCACGGTGAGGATAAAGAGAAAGATCACCATGGCCACAAAGGCGAACCAGCCATACCCGAGTGCCACCAGCTCATTAAAGCTCACCGCCCAGGGGAACATGAAAATAATCTCCACATCGAAGAGAATAAAGAGCAGGGCAAAGAGATAGAACTGTGTGGTGATGCGGTTGGGCTGCAGCGAGGTCTCCGGGCCGCACTCATAGATGGAGAGCTTAAGCTTGAGATCGTCTCGAACCGCCAGCCGGTTTCCGACCCAGGCTGAGATCAGCATCGTCAGGATAAAAGCACTAAAGGTCAGAACAAAAAGGATAAAGACCCCTAAATAGGGATGAGCAACACTCTCCACGGCAATCCTTCCTTCCAAAACACAAGGTGACGAAACCGCCTGCAAGCGTGCAGCCGGGCCGTTTATGCTGAAAACTATATCAAAACAACCGTTTAACTTCGCCTAGCCAAGTGGATATGAGGGGTGATTGGGCGCTCGAATTTGCGGGTATGTTTCTATTTGAAACACTCCTGCAGGGGATAGCCGCCTAAATAGTTACCTTTAGTAACACATACGGCCAGATTACAGCAAACTTAAAAGAACTTGCAAGCGCTCTTTAATTGTGGTATAATTTAAAAAATATTTAAACTTTAAAATAAGCAGAAGGGCCGGATTTTGCATAAACGAATCATCATCATCGACAATCGCCCCGCTGAAGCGAAGCTGATGGCGGATGCTTTAGCGCAGGAGGGGTACCAGCCGGTGTGTGCAGACACCTACGAAGAGGCGGATAGCATCGTCCAGAGCCAACCGGCTGATCTTGTTCTGATCGACTGGGAGAGTGCCGAGGCGGGGTTTTTTGACTTCGTGGTCAACCTCAAGCGGCAGCTCAAGAAGGTCGCCGTTGTGGTCATCTCCAATCAGAGCGGCAAAACCGCCGAGATCGACGCGCTCAATAACGGTGCAGATGACTACACCCCAAAGCCGATCATCGACGGCAAACTCGATAAGGGGTACTACGGCGTGATGCTCTCACGCATCGAGGCGCGGCTGCGTTTTGGCGGTACCAATGTGATCGATGTGGGCGAGCTGGTGATCGATCCCGACGAGGAGAAGATCTACTATAAAGCCAAAGAGATTGAGCTCAAAGGCAAGCCCTTTGAGGTACTCACCCACTTAGCCCGCCACCGCGATCAGATCGTGAGCAAAGAGCAGCTGCTGGATGCCATCTGGGAGGAGCCCGAGCTGGTCACGCCCAATGTGATCGAGGTGGCGATTAATCAGATTCGCCAGAAGATGGATAAGCCACTGGGTATCGGCACCATCGAGACAGTACGCCGCCGGGGGTATCGTTTCTGTTTTCCTAACTGTAGTGGCCAAACCATTACGGATCAGTAACGCCTCTGGAGCAGAGCCCCAGAGGCTACGCTGGGGCCGCTGTGGCCACTAAAGCACGCCGCTGACGCGGCTGTAGAGTATCATTCCAGCTGTCCGTCCAGGCTTTTCGAACTGCTCGATCGCGCTGGGGCCGCTGAAGCACGCCGCCGGTGCGGCTGTAGGTGTGGTTGCGCCGCCTGATGCTACTTGAGTTCGCCCGCCATTAAGGGTGGCTGTTGCTTCGCAAGCCACCCCTTCGCCTGAAATGCTTTTTTTCTAGTCGCGCCACCGTTTGAGTAGATCGGTGTAGGCGTCGATTCGGCGATCGCGGAAGAAGGGCCAGACTCTTCGGACCGCTTCGCTGCGTTTGATGTCCAGCTCGGCAGTCAGGATGACCTCATCCTGGTTTGGTGCATCGGCGAGCAGCTCGCCTTGCGGTCCGGCGATAAAACTATGCCCCCAAAACTCAATCCCCGCGCCGACACCGGCACTATCGGGCTCGAAACCGACTCGATTAACACTGAGCACATAAAGACCGTTGGCCACCGCATGGGCCCGCTGAATAGTGCGCCACGCCTCAAGCTGCCTGCCTTTTTCATCATCACGATCGTTTGGATCCCAGCCGATCGCTGTCGGGTAAATGAGCAGATCGGCCCCCTTCATCGCCATCAGCCGTGCCGCTTCGGGATACCACTGATCCCAGCAGACCAAAACCCCCAGCCGCCCCACACTGGTTTCGATCGGCTCGAAGCCCAGATCGCCGGGGGTGAAGTAGAACTTCTCATAAAAGGCCGGATCGTCAGGGATGTGCATCTTGCGGTACTTTCCGGCGATGGTGCCATCCTTTTCCAGCACCACGGCGGTGTTGTGATAAAGCCCCGGCGCGCGGCGCTCAAAGAGCGAGAGTACGAGCACCACCCTCAGCTTCACGGCCAGCGGTCCGAAAAACTCCGTCGAGGGGCCGGGGATACTCTCCGCGCGGTCAAAAAAGTCGCAGTTTTCGCTCTGGCAGAAGTAAGGACCGGTGTGCAGCTCCTGAAGCACCACCAGCTTCGCACCCCCCCC